>CAJCIF010000329.1 GCA_903970355.1 Actinomycetota bacterium | reverse complement strand
CGGAGACACAGGCCATTGAACCTGCCATCGAAGCAAGCAACTCAGACATGGTCATGGTCGGAACGTAAGGACGAATCAACAGTTGTGCTTCCACTTGCCCAACGAAAACACTGGCCGCATTCGATAGTGCTTCAGCACCGCTTGCGCCCATAATGAATGACACCAAGCGAGCCACTATTTGCACAATGCGCTGCATGATGCCCAGATAATAGGAAATGCTAACCAGGCTGGATACAAAAATGATTGTGGGCACAACACGAAATGAAAAAATGTAGTCAGCACCAGGACCAAACAATTTCACCATCGCTTCCGGATTTTTGACGAGCGGTCCAAATACGAAACCGGCTCCTTCATCTGAATAGTGCAGAAGGGCTGTGATGCCATCGCCGATGCTTCTAAAAAGGGCTTGTCCAATTTCGATACGCAGCACAAAAACTGCCAGGCAAAATTGCAGCAATAAACCACTCAGAACAAGCCGATAATTTATAGACTTGCGATTGTTCGACATTGCATAGGCCGTGGCTAAAACGGCCACAAAACCGAGTACGCCTACAAATTTGTCCGGCGCTGCAATCACACCACAAATCCTGGAGTCCGAATTGAGAAAGTCTAATTCTTTTGCAGCTTCAAGTCTACAGCTACAAACGCTTCCGTGTGCATATTAATGGTCTTCTTGTAGGGCGCAAAACCATCTTTCAACACCTGGATTTCGTGCTGCCCATCTCCGACATTGGTCCAGAGTCCACTGCCGCTTAAACCAGAAGTATTAAGCTCTTGCAGTTGCCCGACCTCTTTTCCATCGATAGTCACTTTCGCTCCGGCTGCCTCATCGCTGCCGTTGACAAGAAGATTGGGAGCTTGCCCTTTATGGGAGTTGGGTTGATAGTTGGTTTCCAAAAAGAGTACGAAGAGTACCGCTGCAAGGACAAGGAACCAGTAACCGCGCGCTTTGGAGGGACGAATTTCAACACTCATCGTCTTGCCTTTATGCGGTTGTACTATGGAGATGCTCATTTACGATCAGATAGAATTCGATGCCTAACCCTTTAGAGTTTTCGAGCACAAAGCTTTTCAAATCTTCCGTAAAGGGAGCTTGGTTGAAAAAGACGTGCCCGCCCAGATGCTTGTGGAATTGCTCGACGATTTCGCAGGTACCAAGAGCGATATAGGAAAAATCTCTAAAGGTATAGGCGGGCGTCAACACAAACGATCCATCTGCATTGACGAAAAAGCGGGTGATTGGGTTGCCGTCTTTGTCCTTGATAAAGGATCCACCGGCACCAGTCGAAACGCTATCAATGTTCAAATTCATTTCCCTAACGATCTGCTGAAACGGCAAGATTTTATCCGGATAAATCTGAAACATGTAAAACTCATTGGCGGAATCTTCGTAGCCGATCGGATACTCCAGAGGTGCTTGGCTCTTTGACGAGAGGGCATCAAGCGTCTGACGCCAGTTTGAGAAATGCTGCTGGTAGTATTCGTCGTCATGATCTATTGCAGAATTGATGTTCTTCTTTGTGATCTCTTCTTTGTAATGTCCTTCTACAACGCGCGCTCCCAATGGCTCCGCCATACTAAGGGCAAATTGAAAGATGTCCTTCCAAACTCTCATGAAATAGTTGTTTCCGAGGCTAATTGATAGTTGAATGAAGCCACCGTTATCATCAGTTGGTACAAGTTCGGCAGAGCACCAGGGCACATCCAACTCGTGTTTGATCCAATAAAGATCATCGGAGTGTTTTTGATACACGTTTGCAGATTTCAAAACTGAACCGAATTCTGCTTTCGTAATCGAATTCGTATTTGCCTTGTTCCAGGGCAAAAAATTCCAGCCGGAAGCCGTTAACGTAATGTCGCGATCCGGAAGTGAAGTACGCGTGACGAAGATATCAAAAGGCATGCCAAGCTACCGTGAAAGAAGCAGCCGAAATCATACCAGTTTCATTTGGGGGCGAACCGATGCCAATTCGACGTATTTTGTACGGGGGCTTCAGCCGCCCGTGGCGCGATATCGGTTCAACGTATTTGAATGTACCGAAGTTACATTCGCGAAGCGAAAATGCAAGCGTTCCTAATGCGGAGCCAAAACAACCTTATACCGTGGCAGGTACTCGTTCTTTTTCGGCTTTCCAGGCGTGCTCGTAGAGCTTTTTGTTCTGGCTGGCTAGTTCTTTGAGCAGTTTTGGTGGAGAGAAACGTTGTCCGTGTCTTTCGGCAAGAACAGTGGCACGATCGTATAACCATTTAGTGCCGACCGTATCTACATATGAAGCCACTCCGCCGTAGAACGGGCAAAAACCCCAACCAAGTATGGAGCCGATATCCGCATCAGCCGGCTTCAAAACAACTCGCTCTTCCAAACAACGAAGAGTTTCGATTGCCTGAATGATCAAGAGGCGATCGGTTAAATCTTGAACGCTCGGCAATTCTTTCTTGGACGGGTAGAGTTCCGCCAATTCCGGCCAGAGATGTTTTTGTCCCTTTTCAGCGTAGTCGTAGAATCCTTTGCCATTCTTTTGGCCAAGACGCTTAAGCTCGATAACCAACTTCTTGATGATTTTGTAGGTAGGATCATCATGATATTTGTCGCCGAGATCTTTCTTGGTTTGCTCGGTTACTTTTTCCATAACGTCAAGACCGACCATATCAGCGACTTCCAGTGGACCCATCGGCATGCCGCTCATCCGGCCAACATTTTCGATCATGGCTGCCGGTACGCCTTCAGCAAGCATGGCGATACCTTCAGATGTGTAAGTGGCAAAGCAGCGGCTTGTGTAAAAACCACGGCTGTCGTTCACAACTATTGGCGTCTTCTTAATTTGTTGAACATAGTCGAGTGCTTTTGCTACGCATTCATCGCTGGTATTTTTGCCGCGAATAATTTCAACCAATGGCATTTTATCAACTGGTGAGAAGAAATGAATACCAATGAAATCAGCTTGGTTCTTAGATGCCTGTGCCAGTAATGAGATGGGAATCGTTGAAGTATTGCTGGCTATAACAGCATTGGCAGGCAATACTGCAGTTGCTTTTTTGGTTACATCAGCTTTGATTTCTGAATTTTCAAATACAGCTTCAATTAAAAGTGTTGCCCCTTCGAGTTTTTGATAATCCGTGGTGGCAGTAACACGGTCTATTATTTTTTGAGCGTTTTCCGGAGTGAGCTTTCCTTTTGCAGCGGCCTTTTCAACTATCTTTTGAATAGCAGCCTTGCCTTTGTCTGCTAATTCTTGTGTTGAGTCAATCAAAACAACTTCAATGCCCACACTGGCAGATGCATAAGCGATGCCGGAACCCATGAGCCCAGCTCCAAGAACGCCAAGCTTTTCAACTTTGGATTTTGGATATTCGCCTGGTCTATCTTTTAACTTGTTTGCATCATTCATGCTGAAGAAGTTTGTGCGAATCATATTTTGCGCAGAAGTGGATCGAACAATATGCACAAACTTACGAGCTTCTAGAGTTAGTCCTTCAAGAATTTCTAGCTGCAATCCGTGATAGACGCATTCCAGTATTGCCTGCGGACCTTTGTAATTTCCATAAGTGGTTTTGCGCAAAAGCCCATTGGCTCCTAAAAATGTCTCAAATCCTTTATAGCTGTGAATTTCCCCGCTTGGCAGTCTGAAGCCCTTCACGTCCCAGGGTTGCTCGCACGAGCCGCCATTTTCGATAATCGCTTTGGCTTCATCCAACAATTTATCTGCAGGAACAACTTTGTGAATAAGATTCATCTTGAGCGCTTGAGCCGCATCTACATTGTTGCCTTGCGTGAGGAATTGCAGCGCTTCTTGCAGTGGTACAAGACGTGGTGTGCGTTGCGTGCCCCCCAGTCCCGGGAAAATTCCCAATTTCACTTCCGGAAACCCGAGCTTGACGCGCTTGTGATCTGCAGCAACACGATGGTGGCAAGCCAGTGCGAGTTCCAGACCACCACCAAGAGCAATGCCATTAATCGCTGCCACAACCGGCTTTTTACAAGTTTCCATAAAACGCAACAAGCCATGCAACTTCATGAGTCCTTTATAGACTTCCTCAACTGGTTGGTTGGGAAATTCTTTCAACATGGCGAGATCTGCACCAGAAATAAAATCGTCTTTTGCAGATGTTATGACGACGCCTTTGACGTCTTTATTTTCAACAGCCGATCGAAATTCTTTCTCAAACTCTTTGAGAGCCTGTTCAGAAAGCTTGTTTATAGGCGAATCGGCATGATCCCAAGTTATCGTACAAATGCCTTTGTTATCTACCGATGAAGATATCGATGCACTCATTTTTTCACCTTCCTAATTGCCAATTCTTTCAATTACAGTTGATACACCCATGCCGCTGCCGATGCACATAGTTACTACACCGGTGCCAAGATTCCGTCTTTCCAATTCATCAAGCATTGTGCCAACCAGCATTGCGCCAGTTGCCCCAAGCGGATGACCTAAAGCGATTGCGCCACCATTGACATTCACTTTGTCGTGATCCAATTCGAGTGAATCCATAATGAATCTCACAACTGATGCAAAAGCTTCATTGATTTCCCACAAGTCTATATCTTTTACAGACATGCCGGCATTCTTCAAAGCTTTGCGAGTAGCAGCTACAGGTCCCGTTAGCATGATGGTTGGTTCAGAACCAATATTGGCAAATGCTCTAATGCGAGCCCGTGGTTTTAGACCAGCTTGTTTGCCGATTTCCATGGTGCCGATCAGAACGGCTGCAGCACCATCTACAATGGCGCTGGAATTGCCGGCGTGGTGGAAATGTTTTACAGCTTCCACTTCGGGATAGCGTTGTATAGCCACCGAATCAAAACCAGCCATTGCTCCCAATGTTTCGAATGATGGCTTAAGCTCACCCAATCCTTCTATGGTTGTTTCGGGTCGCATGTTTTCATCATGATCCAAAATAACCAATCCATTCTCATCTTTCACTCCAATAACAGAGTTCTTGAAGTAGCCACTCTTCCAGGCGTTGGCTGCACGCTTTTGAGATGTAAGTGCAAATTCGTCTAACTCGCGGCGAGAATAGCCGGCGCGAGTGGCAATTAAATCTGCAGAAATGCCTTGCGGAATAAAGTGCAAAGGCATGGCTAATTCCGGATCTGTGCCGGGCGGCATGCCGGATGATCCCATTGGTGTGCGAGACATAGACTCTATGCCACCGCCAATGCCTAATGGTGCCTGCCCAGACATAACTTTTGCGGCCACCATATTTACTGCTTCCAAACCTGATGCGCAAAAGCGATTAATTTGGACACCCGAAACGGTTTCTGCATAGTCTGCAAATAAAACTGCAGTGCGCGCGATATCCGCAGATTGATCTTTGACTGGTTCAACGCAACCTAACACCACATCGTCAACAAGTTCCGTGTTCAAGTTATTGCGTTCGCGCAGAGCACGTAAGGGCAAAGCTGCTAGTTCAGTAGGCGATACCGTGCGTAGTGCACCACCTGCTTTTCCGCGTCCTCGCGGTGTTCGAACTGCATCAAAAATGACTGCTTCAGCCATGGTTATATCTCCAAAATTTGAAATCCAAAAGACTCCCTCGAACGAGGGCTCGCAATCAAATCAGTGACTGCATATCTTATCAATTTCTCGCCTAATACATTGCTGTATCCTCCACATTTCAAGTATTGATCAACTGTTTTCCTTTCGCAGAGATCGCCAAGCCGCCTCACTCAGTGCATCTCGAATTTCAAAGATGTTGCCACGCAGTCGGTTGAAGGCCCACAGCCTTACAATTTCAACGCATGGCCCAATAATGATTGCAATGTATGCTGAGTTTGGTAGCGCTAGAACTTCTCCTCGCGCCACCGCATTTTGAATTTCATCCAGCAGTAAGTGCAGCTTCTGTCGGGTTAAAGCTTCAATTTGTTCTTCAACAGAAGCTATAGCCGAATAGCGTCGATAGACAAGTAAGTAACGTGTCAGTTCCGGATGCGCTACAGACCAATCTATATGATGAGCAACTACCGTCTTGACGACATGCTCAATGGTATTGCAGTTCTCGAGAACTATGTCCAAGTTGTCGTAGTAGTTGGTGAGCGCCTCAAGGTAAAGAGCTGAGGCAATTCCTTCTTTGCTCCCAAAGTGGTGGTAGATGCTGCCGACGCTGGCGCCGCTTAATGTACCAATCTCTTCAATAGAAGCCGCCTCGAAACCCTGATCAGAAAAGCATTTCAGGGCACTTTCCATAATGCTGGAGCGCCTGTTTGAAGAACGCGGGTTTTGCTTTTTTAGGTCCATGCTAGAATGATATTCTAGAATCTCGTTCTAGTCAAGTTAGAATGGTATTCTATAGAATACTGGCAATCAGGAAAGCCCAAATGCAGGAAATCATTGAATACCCCACAGCAGACGGACTAACTCTCCGTGCTGACGCCTACGGAAATCCGGATGCACAGCCGGTTCTTCTCCTTCACGGCGGCGGTCAGACGCGCAACGCCTGGGGCGATACCGCTAAGAACCTGGCAGACAAGGGATTCCGTGCTGTAGCTCTGGATTTGCGCGGGCACGGCGAGAGCGATTGGGCACCTGATGAAAGCGCTTACACGATCGATTCCTTTATAGAAGATGCGCGCATTGTAGTTTCAAGTTTCAAAAAACCACCGGTTATGGTTGGTGCATCATTAGGCGGAATCATATCTATGGGTTTGCAAGGCGAATCGGAATTGCCGATTACCAAAGCAATTGTGCTGGTTGATGTTGCACCGCGCCTTGAAGAGAAAGGCGTGGAGCGCATCCGCACATTTATGGAATCGCACCATAATGGTTTTGAATCGATCCAAGATGCTGCCGATGTGGTGGCAAAGTACCTCAGTCATCGTAAGCGACCTGTCGATTTTCAAGGATTGGAAAAGAATTTGCGATTGATGTCGGATGGCCGATATCACTGGCATTGGGACCCAGCCTTTTTGCGTGGACTGAGAGTAAAAAAAATCCACAACCAGGCGAGACTCAAAGCCGCAAGCCAGCACCTCAAAGTACCGGTCTTGTTTATGCGAGGCACTCTTAGCGATGTAGTTTCGAAGGAAACGATGAAAGAATTTCTAAGCGATGCACCACATGCTGAAGTTGTGGAAATTGAAGGAGCCAATCACACCATGGCTGGTGACACCAATGCAGAATTCACGGAAGCATTAGTGAATTTTTTGGAACGATTGGAACCTAACGTCGGGGCCATTAAAAATGGGCATGGCAGTGCCATGCCCCTACGTTAGTTACTCATCGTCAATCATTTCGTTCCTGGTGTTTACGCACCGGTTTAGGTTGCGTTGCAACCTAGAGCGCGCTCCGCGCGTTCAGGATTGAAAGGATACATAGGAGAACCCGTGCCAGGGTTGGCACGGGCTTGCGTTGCTTTCGCACCGCAATGCGCGCTGGCGCGCGTTCGGTTCGAAGGAAACATTGTATGTTGGTCTTGATGACTAGAAGCGTTATTGACGATGCTCCTAGTTTAGACAAGGCTATCCTCGGGCGCGAGGATAGAGGAAAGGGAGAAACCACAATGAAACATGCGAT
>CAJCIF010000328.1 GCA_903970355.1 Actinomycetota bacterium | reverse complement strand
ATAACCGGATATTGGTATCACTTCTAAACGATCATAGAGTGGACGCGGTACGCTATCGAGAGAATTTGCCGTTGCCACAAATACAACTTCGCGCAAACTAAAAGGCGCATCGAGATAGTGATCCGTGAAGTTTTCATTTTGATCCGGATCCAAAACTTCTAGCATGGCTGCTGTCGGATCACCCATATAACTGCGGGTCATCTTCTCGATTTCATCAAGCAAAATAACCGGGTTTTTCGTGGCGGCTTGTTTGATAGCTTGAATAATTCGACCCGGCATCGCTCCTATATAAGTCCTGCGATGACCTCTAATTTCCGCTTCGTCGTTTACACCACCAAGACTGATGCGAGAAAACTTGCGGTTCATTGCTTTAGCAATAGATTTGGCCAGGCTCGTTTTACCGACACCAGGCGGCCCGACAAGACAAAGGATTGTGCCTTGAGGATGTCTGGACAATTTGCGAACGGCCAGATATTCCAAAATACGCTCTTTGACTTTATCGAGTCCATAATGATCGTTGGCAAGAATGTTTTCCGCGCGATCTAGATCGATCACATCGCGAGATCGTTTTGCCCAGGGCAAAGATACTAGTACATCCAGATAGGTTCGAATAACGCCTGCTTCAGCACTTTGCGGCATCATTTTTTCAAGGCGTTGCAGTTCTTTCTGGGCCTTTTCGAGAGCGACACCGGACATTTTTGCCTTGGCAATTTTCTGTTTGTATTCGGCAATCTCTCCTGTTTGTTCGCCATCAGCATTCAATTCGTCCTGAATGATTCTCATCTTTTCACGCAAGTAATACTCGCGCTGAGTTTTTTCAAGGTTGAATCGAACACGGTCGTGAATTTGCTGTTCGAGATCTGCCAGTTCCAATTCACGAGACAGAAGTTGGCTTACATATTCAAGGCGCTCCGTGCTGTCTATTATTTCGAGGCATTTCTGGCGCTCGCCTAGTTCCAAACCCAAATAGGTGGCAATGATATCTGCCAATCTGCCTGGTTGCCCAATGCCGGAGACGGCCAACAAACTTTCCGGATTGATCTTTTTCGTTGTCTTGACAAATTGCTCGAATTTTTCAACGGACAATCGGATGAGCGTTTTTGTGCCGGTATCATCGTGCGTAGGTTCATCCTGTGTGGTTACCGTGGCAGAGAACAGCTGAGGCTCATCATGTATCTCATCAAGACTGACGCGACTGGAGCCTTCTACAAGTGCCTTAACTGTGCCGTCAGGCAATTTGAGCATCTGCATGACTTCGGCAAGCGTACCGATCTGGTAAATGTCTTCCTGCCTGGGATCCTCACACTCAGGATCCTTTTGAGCAACCAACACAACCAACCGGTCATCACGGAGGAGAGCTTGCTCAAGGGCGGCTATTGATTTCGGTCTGCTTACGAATAGGGCCTGCACCATTTGAGGGAACACAACAACGTCCCTCAACGGAATTAAAGAGAACTGCTTGCCACTAGTTTCTGCCATAGCTTCGCCCAATACGTATTCTACTTTGAGTTACCAGAATAGCTGGGAAAAGCCTAAGCAATCTCTCCCTTCAGTTTTGCTTTAGGTAACTGCAAGAGCTCGGCGGTAGACCGCTTTTCAACGAGTTCTTGCGTTATGTGGCAAACTTTGATGTCATTTCTCGACGGCACTTCGTACATAATGTCGAGCATAATTTCTTCAACGATAGATCTAAGCGCTCTTGCACCGGTCTTTCGTTTGATCGCTTCTTCGGCAATTGCTCTTGTTGCGTCTTGATCGAAGCGCAACTCAACGCCGTCCAGCGCCAACAGTTGTTGATACTGTTTGATGATCGCATTCTTTGGCTCAACCAAGATGCGTACAAGTGCTTCAACATCGAGTGATTCAAGCACTGCGATAACCGGCATACGTCCTACGAATTCTGGTATCAAACCAAACTTGAGCAGATCGTCCGGCGCCACTTCTTTCAAAATCTTGCTCGCCTTTTGTTCGCGCTCCCAGGCCGTTAACGGTCTGTCCGAACCGAATCCAATGTTGCGATTGGACGATATGCGCGCTTCAACGATCTTATCCAGCCCCACAAATGCACCACCGCAAACGAACAATATGTTGGCGGTATTGATTTGAATGAATTCTTGATGGGGATGTTTGCGTCCACCTTGTGGCGGTACGTTGGCCAGTGTGCCTTCAATCATCTTGAGGAGGGCTTGTTGTACCCCTTCTCCACTTACATCACGAGTGATGCTGGTGTTTTCAGATTTGCGCGAGATCTTATCGATTTCATCGATGTAGATAATGCCGCGTTCTGCTTTTTTGATATCGTAATCAGCCGCTTGATAGAGACGCAGAAGAATATTTTCAACGTCCTCTCCAACGTAACCTGCTTCTGTAAGAGTAGTGGCATCTGCTACAGCAAACGGCACATCAAGCAACTTGGCGAGAGTTTGAGCAAGCAGAGTTTTTCCACAACCTGTCGGTCCAATGAGAAGGATGTTGGATTTTTGAATTTCTACTTGATCAGCAAGTTCTGAATTGTGGCTGATCCGTTTGTAGTGATTGTAGACAGCAACAGAAAGTATTTTCTTAGCCATATTCTGGCCAACTATGTGCTGATCGAGAAAGCTTTTTATCTCTTGCGGTTTTGGAATATCCGCCATCTGAGGAACGACTGTTTCTGACGGCCCTGTTGCAGGGGCCCCCTCGAAAAGCTCCTCATCTAAGATTTCATTGCAGAGGTCCACACATTCATCGCATATGTAGACTCCCGGACCGGCAATGAGCTTCTTAACCTGATCTTGGCTTTTGCCACAGAAGGAGCACTTTAACCGGTTATCCGTTTGCTTTGGCATTTGGTTTCCCTATCTAGTTGGGGCACAGGACGATCTTTGGAACTACTTCTAACGCCGTCTGACTCGCTCTAATATACCTCTTGAATTGCTGAGTTTTCTTAGACGGCTGAAAGACTTGGGGTTGAATCGAGTCGAACAATGACCTCATCCACCAGACCATATTCCTTCGCTTCTTCGGCGGTCATGATGTTATCGCGGTCTGTATCCTTCTCAATTTGTTTGACGGATTGGCCGGTGTGTTGAGCCATAAGTTCATTAAGCTGTCGCTTAATTCTTAGTATTTCACGAGCCTGGATTTCTATATCCGTAGCCTGACCTTGAGCTCCGCCCAGAGGTTGGTGAATAAGAATTCTTGAATGCGGCAGGGCTAAACGTTTGCCCTTTTTGCCGGCGGCAAGCAGGAATGCGCCCATGCTGGCTGCTTGTCCAAGACAAATGGTCGATACGTCAGACCGAATGTGCTGAATCGTGTCATAAATGGCGAACCCAGCTGTAACTGAGCCACCTGGAGAATTTATGTACAAGCGAATATCTTTTTCCGGATCTTCGCCTTCCAACAAAAGCAATTGTGCCACCACAAGATTGGCTACAGTATCGTCTACCGGAGTGCCGAGAAATACGATCCGTTCCCGCAACAACCTCGAAAAGATATCGAAAGCTCTTTCGCCACGGGCGGTAGTCTCGATAACTGTCGGAGGATAGTACAGATTAGGATTAGCCAGTGGACTTATGCTCCAAAGGTCGTGTAAGGAGTTCTTATTTGGTATATCGGACGGCATAGTCATAGGAATTCCAACTCTCCAAGCGATTTACAGTTATTGTGGCAGAGAACTGCCATGGGAACCATACTACCTCAGTTAAATGTGTGCAGCACACCTAATTCGGTTTGTTTCCAGTTCTTTTCATGATTTTGGCTAAGAAGCGCCTTTCTTATGGCTGCTTGACGACGTCTTGGCCTTGGGCTCATGCTCGTGTTCATGGTCATGGCCGTGTTCGTGGTCATGATCGTGGTCGTGACCTTCATGTGGTTTTGTGTCAGGCACAAACTTGATTTGTGCGCTCGAAACTACAAATTCGACCACTTTGTTCGTAAGCACTTCTTCCATGACCTGGCGACGAAATTCTTCGCTGCGGACAGCCTTTTCAGGCGGCAAGTCGTAGCGTGCTATCACCTCTGCTAGATATGGCATCAGTTCTTCATCTGATACTGTCAAATTTTCTGTTCTCACTACAGAACCAAGCACGAGGCTTGTAAGTACGCGTTGTTTGGCTTCTTCGAATTTCGTTTTTTTGATGTTTTCGAACTCGGCAGATTTCTCCATTTCTTCCCAGGATTGCCGTTGTTGTTCAACATAGCGTTTGAGCTGTTGCATGAGCAAATCGCGTTCACGTTCAATCATCGTTTCCGGAATATCTACTTCGGCGTTATTGACGATCGCTTCGACCACAAGTCGATGTTTGCGAATTTCGTTTTCTTGTTCGATTTCTTGATCGAGCCGCTCTTTGATAGCTTCCTTGAGCTTATCGAGCGATTCTTGACCAAAACCTTTTGCGAACTCTTCATCGATTTCCGGCGTTACTTTCTGGCGCAGTTCTTTAATTTCAGTTTTAAAGAGAGCATCTTTACCAGCGAGTTCCGCGTTTCTATACTCTGCTGGAAACTTCACCTTTGCTTCGAAAGGTTCATTCGGTTTTTTGCCAACTAACTGTTCGGCGAATCCATCCAGGAAACTTCCTTCTTTAACTTCCAGAACGAGTCCCTGTGCCTTTCCGCCTTCTACCAATTTGTCATCCACAAAACATTCAAAGTCGAGCAACACCGTATCGCCCATAGCGATTTCACGCGCTTCGACCGGTTTTAACTCAGCCTTTGAATCAGCCAGGTTTTTCAGAGATTTTTCAAGGGCATCTTCCGGGAGTTTCGCTTCTGGTACTTCAACCGAAATACCGGTGTACTGCCCTAACTTGACAGCTGGTCGCACTTCGAATTTAGCGTGCAGTTTTAAGGGCTCGCCTAAATTGAAATCACATTGGTCTATCTGAGGCTCAGTAATGACATCGAGACTCTCTTCTGTAATTGCTTGACTAAGCAATTCCGGTACGAGGTGTTCAAGCGCTTCTCGTTTGATGTAGTCAACACCTAATGTCTTTTCAAGGACGGCTCTTGGTGCTTTTCCTTTGCGGAAACCAGGGATATTGACCTTCTGGCTGAGCTGTCGGCACGCGACTTCGTAGGCCTTCATCGCTTTGTCAGTTTCAAGCTCCAAACCGAGTTTGACAACGTTTTTCCCTTCTCGGTCCAGTGTGACCTTCATATTGCAGTTCCTTATTGTCCAGACACTTACTATGTGGCGGGGAAAACACCCCTACGGTTAGTTGAAACCGCAGC
>CAJCIF010000327.1 GCA_903970355.1 Actinomycetota bacterium | reverse complement strand
GGACAGAGCCGTCGCATATCTTGATCCCAAGTCACCGGATTTCGCAAAACGAGCCGATGAAGTAAGAGCACGCCTTCAGGACATGACCACGCAAGGACTGTTTGGTAAAAATGAAGTTGCAAAATGGGATAAATCTGTTGCAGCGGCAACTGGCAATTCAGATGCTGTGAGTGCACAGACTGAACCGGTGAAACCGCTTGAGCCAAAATTGTCCGCTTCGGCGCCAATCAACCATGATCCCAAATTCAATGTTCATGATCAAAGTTTGACTTCCATTGATAGAGTGTCTGTGAACACAGCAATGATTGCTCTGAACATGAACAACAACGCACAGGAAAGAGCTATAAAATTCTTGAACCCGAATTCGCCAGACTTTGGCAAACGGGCGTCCGAAATAAGAGAGCGTCTACAGGATATGGTGCACCTGGGAATGTTTGAACAAAAAGACATAGACAAGTGGGACACTGCCGTGTCGGCGGCCACTGCTCTCCGAACAGCATAAACTCACTGCAACCCTTAGCAACGTGTCGAGCCGGTTTCGGCTTTGTCCCTGAATTCCGTTTCTGCATCACGCAGATGCAGTTTTGTCCGTATGCAAATGATAAAATGACGCCGCAATTTGATCACGAAATTGACGTTCCTTGCATCACAGAAATAAGGCGGTTAGCGTCCTGATGAATAAACTACTGAGCACACTGTTTATAGTGACCGCGACAATTTGCGCTTGTCCATCTTGGGCAAAAATAGATTATGTGGAAAGTGCATTGGCTAAGCAGGACAAG
Source organism: Actinomycetota bacterium (assembly GCA_903970355.1). GTDB lineage: Bacteria > Cyanobacteriota > Vampirovibrionia > Obscuribacterales > Obscuribacteraceae > CAJCIF01. The sequence continues at coordinate 6,930 of CAJCIF010000327.1, read as the reverse complement.
GGTGACAACAACGGTGCCCTAGCGGATTACGCGAAAGGGCTTCGATTAAATGTAAACGACACAGTGGTCTATAACAATCGGGCTATGCTTCTGTTTTCCATGGGCGATCGTAAAAGAGCCTTTGACGACATCAATCACTCATTGAAGATAAATCCAATCGATTCATATGCCCTTTCTGAACGTGCCGATTTCAAGAATGACATCGGGGATTACAAAGGAGCGGAGCAAGATTACACGGAAGCGCTGAAATGGACTCATGATAAAGATGTACCAACCCTTATCGGTAGAGGTATTGCCCGCAGCAAACAGGGGAAATTGAAGGAAGCTCAAAGCGATTTCGAAAAGGCCTTAGCCATCGAGCCTAACAATTCCCTGGCCCTGTTCAACCATGCATCCATACTTGCTTCTACAGATCCAAATGCCGCGCGTTCTGATTATGAGAAATTGACCAAGCTAACCGCCAAAAGCGCAGAAGAACATTTCACTCTCGGTAATGCTCATCTTAAATTCGGAAAGCCGGAGCTTGGATTGACAGAGTTTGATAAAGCAATTCAATTGGATCCAGGTTACGCCCTCGCTTACTATAATCGAGCTGTACTTCGCGAAGAAAAAGGGGATAAAGTGGGCGCGCTCGATGACTACAATAAAGCCATCAAATTCGACCAGAACAATCCGAAAGCTTATTTCAATCGCTACCTTATCCAGGAGTCGATGGGAGATCAGGAAGCAGCAACAAATGATCTAAATCGGGCGCTGCAATTGGATCCAGAGATTCAAGCGAAGAGTCACCACAAACCGATGAAGCTTATGCAGAGTTGATCGAATTCAATAGACAAATTGGTTTAGACGATTCAGAACAACATACGTTGAAGTTTTCTTCCCAATTCTTTTGATGTTGGCACAACTGCAAGAGTGGGGAGTGTAAATATAGTTGCACCGGCTTGAAGTCGGAGTCTTTTTAGAGTTGTCTGGGCTCTATGTGCAACATATGGGTGGGAGTCGTCCGCAAGCATTTGTAGCACGCTTTCATCAATATTATGATTTTCGGCTAGTTGGTAGCGTAAATCTGCACTCTCATCCTGAGCCAACATCATCATGGTATCAGTGGCAGTGCTTTGATTGTCTGCGACTGCTAATCGCACTTCTACGTTGCAGCTTTCGGCAAGCATAGCTAAAACGTCGATCGGAGTTGAGGCATTTTCAGCAGCTTGCATAACCCACTCGGGCGTGGATTCACCGGCGCTGTAACAAGTCCAGTTCGTAGATTCATGTTCCTTGAACACGTATCCTTCCGCTGGTGGAGAGAGTTCGGTACTTTTAGGAGTCGGTATTTCTACAGGCATAATTTTCACCAGTTTCTACAGTCTGTCTAGACTTCGGTGAAAATAACAGCAGTCCTAGCAGTGTTCTAACACTTGCGCTGCTCGTTTAATAGCCTTTATCTACTCTAAACTATAGCACTGTTTCAAAGACGGCGCTCGCAAACCCATTCAGAGTCAAGCGGACGTTCGGCAGAGATTGCCTCAGATCTATTTCAAACACGCGGCATCGCCAATGGTGCCCAAGTCGGCCCCTCAGTTGACTTTGCGGAATTACACTTGTTGCACAATCAATTTAAAGCAAGGGCTTTTGAGCCTGGTGGGGTGAAACAGCCCTCGTTATGATGCGGATTGTTCGGTTATTTTGGCAAGCTCGACGGACTGTTCTCGACAAATTTCGAATTAATCTTTGGAAGGTGCATTGGAAGAAACTACGGAAAAAGTCCGCGTCTTAGAACGCCGCCTGGTGCGCCTTAAGGTCTAGTTGTCCGGTTTCTGGCACCACATCGGTGCAAAAAGCCCAACGCCAAGAAGCTCATCCAGTGACCGATTAGAGCAGGTGGATCCTGAGCTCTTTATCCTGCTATCTTCGATAGCGCCACTTCGTGGCGATAGAGGGAGTGGAATTGCTATCTGACAAATTAATGCTGACGTAGCGCCTGGCATATAACATTCTCTAGACTGTAATGGGTAAAGATCCGGACAGGTTGTGAATTATGCTGGCCTTGTGCCAAGTTTGCACCAGAGTGCGAGTAGTCGCTACACTGGTCCGATCACCTCCACTTCTTCGGTGGGTATTGGTACAGGATGCGTGGAAAGCGATAAAATCCTGTTCGCATCTTCGCCATTTTTTCACGTCGGTAAGTAGGCGATGTGGACGGCATGGCGCCATCGTTGCAACAGCAAGAAAGCTATTAGAAATATCCTACCGGGTTTTGAGAGATCAGACGCCGTTTGATGCGAATTTAGTCGGCAAGCAGTCGGCGTAAGGAAAAGAGGTGTGGCCACCGGGTCAGTTCCTGTGCAAGATGAAACCATAAAAGGTTGAGCTTTAGAATGAACGGCCCGGCACCAATAAACCACTGTTGCGTCATATGAACGCCGATGGAAGCATGTGCCGCCACCTATAGTGGCGAGTACCAAGACAGGAAAAGTAGCCGCACCATTAGCAGCAAAAGGAGTGGACCTGACAGTCCACTCCTTTTGCTGCTCTAAATTAAAATCTAAATCTGCTAAAACCCCAGAAATACGCCCATTGACAGATCGGGCGCTTTCATGGAATCTTGATATATTCGCTTGACCTCGTTCTTACGGTGGAATCTGCCACGGATTTGTGGGGCGGGATTGGACTATAATCGATATGCGTGCGAATAATTATTTTTGCTTGTGCAACCGTGAAGCAAACTTTTGCGATCATTGCGAGAAGTCGATTTGGTGACTACATACAAATTAGTTTTGGACCAAAAGCCTTACAGCAACCTTTAATTGTTTGAGTGGAGCATAGGCATCGATATGTCAGAACTTGAGTCCGTCTATAAGAAAATGGATGCAGATGCTCTGAAAACCATGATGTACGCTCAAGAGGAATTACGGAGGCTTGGCAAGTCTACTTTGTCTCCGGAATTTGTATTTCTAGGCTCGGTTAGGAACGAAAATTCTACAGGAGGCTCTGCGCTTTACAAAGCAGGAGTTACCATCGAGAAGATGAGAATCTCTTACAAATCCGCCGCCAAGGGCCACGCTGAAGATCCATCGAATAACGGCTTTTCCGAGCACTGTGTCGAGTTATTGCTTTGCGCGAGTAAATTGGCGGAAAACGCTGATTCAGATTGCATCACAAGCGTTCTATTAGTGAAAGCCATTGCCATTCACGCAAATTCGCATTGCAAGAACTGCTTCCTGTCTACGATGTTCAATCAACTGAGACTGAGTGAAGTTTTGAATCGCTATCTTCAAATCGAAGAAGCGATTCAAGATGAAGATTAATGACCAAACAATCTACTTCCGGGTGCAGTCTATGGGAATGCATGACCTAGTGTCAGTAAAACACTCATCCAGGCACTTTGAGTAGATCAGAAAAGCCGCCCTATGGCAATTTATCTTATCTCCACCATGTTTAATGCATTGTGCTTCGTTCGATTCGAAATTGTCACTACAACAGTCTTCGCACTCTTTGAACGATGGTGGGAATGGCCAGGGTAACCGATCCGGCCACCAAGGCGGCTTCGGAATGTCTGGAAGCGGTAGGGGAAAGTGCGGCCACGGAGCACCGTCGTCGGGGGGTATGGGTTGCGGCGAAGGGGCAGGTTTTGGATCTGGAGTAGGATCTGGCTTCGGCCCAGGATCCGGACCTGGTACAGGCTCGGGAGACGGACCCGGAGTGGGTGCAGGGTCTGGCTGAGGTGGTGGCGCTGGGCCTCTCAAACCGCCTGGGTCAATGAAGCTAATAGGGTTATTGCCAACATAACCGAATAGGTTCATGCCTCCGAAATAACCTGATGGATCGCGATTCAAAAATCGACCAAATTTGGTTGAATAGGTGCGATTTTGAGTTAGATAAAATCCACTTCTTTGGTGCATCATGTAAAAGGCAAATTGAAAATCAGAATCTGTGGAGCCACTTACCTTCTCCGTATTTCCGAATGGATCGTAGGCATATTGAGCTGAGATAGAACCGCTTGAATCAGTCATTTCTCTGACTGACCCATTTTTGTCGCGCGAGTAAAAGTGCTTCACAGCACTGTCCATTTGTCCCCTTACGAAGTATTGTGAAATCAGGTTACTCGAACCATCGCGTACTTCGGCAGGGCGTTTTGCGTTGATCCTTACAAACTGTTTGATACTCGAGACTGAGGAGCTAACCAATTCGCTTATCTTTACTAATTTGCTATAACCATCATAAACAAACTGCGAATTATTGCCCGTCCCGGGATAATTGACCCTTTTCAAACGCGTGGCATCGCCAATGGTGCAGAACAAGTCCGGTGGTGCCATAGTGGTTTCATGCGTTACCGAGTAATTTGATCGTGAAGACTCATTGTAGACAGCTCCACCAAACCTAGATATCACGGACGTGGCTATTCATCTGGGTTTCTCTGACATACTCAGGTATGATAGTTCATTCGGAATCTTTCGCATGCTTTCTTTAAGCGTTGCCGGGTCCCTTTCATCGACATTAACATAGAATTTCATTCACCTGAGCAAATTCGGCAACCGCTTTTTCCTGAGTTCATCAATAACCTGCTCTGACTTCTTCCAGGGTTCTCCTGAAATCCGTCCGATCAACTCAGACCAAACCCTGCCAAATGCGGTAAGCGCGTCTTCTTCTGTGTAACTAGTTCCCACAGGCAAAAGAGGTGCAATGTCTTCCGTAAGACTCTTTTGCAATTTTTCTAGCATCCGCTGCTCTGCTTCAGCCCTGCTGATCGCTTGCTCCTGGAGTGATAGGTAGTGTTCAAAGCAAGTGATCAATTTATTGGTGTTGAGTGAAAGTTGCATCAGCCCTACATGCAAGTCAAACAGGTCACGGTTTTTTCGCCTTTGCAATAAAGCTCTCAGCTTTGTTCCAAAAAGCTCCTCCTGTTCAAAGGAAACAATATCCGTTTGCGATTTGTACCACTGGCTATCAACCTCAAATGGATATTTTCTTAGTGGGTATAGATTCTCATGTTCGCGAGTATTGATTTCCACCTTCACCTTAAGAGCGCTTTCCGGTGCTGACTCCGGTGCAAACTTGGAAATCAAATGTATTGAGTGATCCGCCTGATTGTACTTGAAGTTCCCCAGCCATGAAAGTGCCTTGCGAATCCCATCCACTGTTTCACCGATTCCTTCTTGCTGCATTTGTACAAGGTCGATGTCTTCCGAATAACGCAACGGCTTTGCAAACAGAAGCTTATTTATGGCAGTGCCACCACGAAATGCGATTTTTCCTGCTAGATCTTTCGAGTTGAAGAGATCACATAGTGCTCGACAGATGATCAGATCTTGCTCGATCTGCGCCGCATCTGGCCATGGTGCCTTTAAACTCCACTGTTGTACGTAGGCCCTTGGAATCATTCATCGATCTCCACGGTCTCGTTTATTGCTAACATCCACTTAGCATTTTTCTGGAGTGGCATCCCTTCAATTAGGGGCTTAATCGAGGGGTCCAATGGCTTCATTGACTTTGCCGCCCTGACAAAGTGCATAAGCGACTTACACTGCCGTGTTTCGCCAAAGTGATCCAACAAATACCCAAGGCGCCTCACAGCCGAATTTTCATAGAACTCGGCAGCTTTAGAAAGTATACGCGGATTGGCTTTTATGCCTACGTCATGCACAATTTGTGCGAGTCCGTTAATGCCACCCGCTTTGTGAAAATAGCGCGCGCTGTCCAAAAGAGTCAACTCGACACCGGCAACTTTCGCAAATCCGGTTTCGCTCTTCAACTGTTGCACCCAGTTCGACTGATTTGTCTCTTCAAACACTATTGGGCTTAGATAGACAAATTGAATCCGGTACCGGCCAATTTCAAAACTACGCAATTGCTTTGGCACAATCACCTGAAAGACCATTGCTGCCTGATGTGATGAGCCATGAAACGCAGCCGCCCTGAGAAGCGAAATTCGATAATCAAGCTTCAGATGCTTCATTAGCGGATCGATCCACCGCACTGGATCTGGTGCGCCCTGAACTCGATCTTCTGGTCGCAGGATAAGATAAAAGCCTCGCCACGGGCTAACCAGTCGCTGTTTCTTGGTTAGCCGTGAAGCGGCAGCCGTAAATGCATCAGTCGAAACTCGCAGCGTTTTTATCGCTTCTTCCTTGGAGAAACTGGAGCGACCACGGATTAGTTGTTCATCAATATACTGTTCTAGAGAAGTCATGCCCCAATTATATGCATAAACCGATAAAATACAAGGGTATATGCATATAATTGGGGCATACTCAAAGACTCTCAAGCCCTAACTGTCCCTTACCCTTATCCCCAAAACGATACACACTATCTGGGACTAAGCGAGCTTAGGTTATTCGGGAGAAGGCGCGAAATCTCGACTTACACACTACGTGTCGTCGCCCTCGGTATTCGTTTCCGTTCCGTCAAGAATGTACAATAGGTGTTTACGTTGGTGATGGTCGTGATCTGGCTTGTGGAAGGGCTGTCATGATAAGGCGAAAGAATACCTTTAGTTACCGGTACTTGACTCGGTTGCCAGCACTACTCGCTTCCTGCCTTTTTGCTCCTTGCTTTGCTGCAACACTGCAAACAATTCCCGTTCTGCCCTCCGGCTCGTCTTACAAGATCGAAAATCTCGATGAGAGCATAAGCCGCATGGATAAGCTGATAAGACACGATCCTAACGACGGAGTGCTCTACATAGGCCGCGCTGAATACTTGAATATGGTGCAGCGATACAGTGAGGCACTTAGCGATGCTGACAATGCGGTACGCCTATTGAAGCAGTCAGGAGAAGCGCATAGGCAACGGGCGCGAGCACTCATTGGACTCCAAAGGTGGACGGATGCGCTTAAGGAAGCCGATCAATATTTGCAGCTGGCTCCTGAATCCAAGCTTTGTGAGGCCTATAATATGCGCGGCTGCCTTGAATTGCAGACTAAGGAATATAAC
>CAJCIF010000326.1 GCA_903970355.1 Actinomycetota bacterium | reverse complement strand
GCTACGCTGCGCGGCAGCACCTAGTTTCTCCATTGCCTGAAACGATGGGTTTGCGTTTTTTGCGGCTCGTATTCGGGCTCGCGTCCTATCTATCGAGAGACGGCCTTGCAAGTGGGCCGACTACTGGCTGAAAGTGGCTTTGGCTTGGTTTATGGCGGCGGACACGTCGGACTAATGGGAGCAGTAGCCGATGGAGCAGTGTCGGCTGGTGGTCATGTCACTGGTATCATTCCGAAGGCGCTTTTCGACGTCGAACTCGGCCATGAAGGAATCACCGAGTTGAAAATTGTCGACTCCATGCACGAGCGCAAAGCCATGATGGCGAATCTCTCCGACATGTTTATTGCTTTGCCCGGCGGTTTTGGCACCTTTGAAGAATTTTTTGAAGTTGTGACCTGGTCTCAACTCGGTGTTCATCGCAAGCCCTCCGGGCTACTAAACATAGATGGCTACTATGATGGACTATTGGCTATGTGCGACCATGCTGTTACGCAGGGCTTTCTGCGCGAAGTCGATCGCGCCTTAATCATCGCGGATAGTGATCCTGCTAGGCTTCTATCTACTCTTTCAACTATCGTCGTACCTGAATCAACCAAGTGGCTGAGCGTCAAACAGACTTAAAATTTTGGCGGATATCCGTCATTTCCTGTTAAAACGGACGCGTATCTGTGCTAAATATGCAAAGAGTGTGCGGCGCCGTCAAGAGGGAATCGGACTTATGGCTCCGGAAGAAAAAGTTGATCACATAAATGATTGGCTGAAAACCTATCGCATCGGCGGCATCAAAATCGGGGACACGTTCGCCGAGATAAAATTGTTCGCCTTCGATTTTTTCGATGTACTGGATGCAGATGGCGATGGCTTTTTAACGGACCAAGAATTGGAAGACGCATTCGAAAACAACGGATTCGATTTGCGTCAGAAAGCTTTCATTACTTTTCTGCTTCGACGAATTAACGACATCGAGAGCACTTACCAAGAAGAATGGGCTGATGGGCGCAAAGGAATTTCACTCGTCGATTTGCAAGAGTACTTTGCCACTCCTCACCTTTGATACCAAATATGGTTCATTACGAAACGCGTTTGAATACAAAATCAACCGGCTGGTAACCATCCAGGTCTGCAGCAGCTGGTGAGCATCCTGGCACATCGTCAATTGCCCAGATAAAGCCATTTTCGACCGGCTCAAGCTGAAGACGTGTTCTAAAGTAGGGAAATCCATCGCGTTCTGCTAAAACCCGTTTCCGGAAAAAGCCATGTTGTACACGTGCAAAAAAGAGTTGGGTGTGATTTGGTGCCTTCCAGAAAAGCGGAAACTTCACTTCACCCGTCGGTTTTCGATTTGACTTACGAAGGCTAAGGGCAAGGCATACCGTCATAACAAGCAGAAATGCCGGCCAATGTGCGGAGCACAAAGTCGCGTGGTAACCGAGAATAGTAATTGCGATGAAGGCAGTTGCTGCTAAGCGAAAAATTGATCTGTCTTTCGATGCCAGCCGTCGCCGACGAGCGTTCTTTCTTGTTCTGTTTATATTCGTTCTCACTGTTGGTTTGACTAAACATTGAACGCTCATGGAATTTCCCCCCGTCGGCTCATAAACTCAATTTAGTCCGGCGTTGGCTTTTCGTAAATACGCGAATCCGTGTAATAGTCCCTCTCTCGGACTGTTACGAAAGGCAGTCAATGCACGAATTCGCGTATATGGAATTAACTTTCGAAAGTTGCTATTTCGAGTAATACCGTTGTGCCACCGCCGGGCTCGGATATTACCTGCAATTTGGTTGGGTGAAAACAACGAATTAAATCGGCGCGCTCGTTGAGACTGGCAAGCCCGGCTCCGCCTTCCATGATATTTCTGGAGGACTTAACTCCCGTTTCGAAACCGACGCCATCATCTTTAACGGTAATGCGCAGCAGCCCAGCTAAGTTTTCGATCGTTACCGAGATATTTTTTGCTTTCGAATACTTTGCCACGTTGTTGAGACTTTCTTGCACAATTCGGTAGATTTGCAATTGAACACTTTCGGAAAGTGTAGGCAGTTCCGGTGGCCCGTTAAATGTGCAGTGTGCCCCGATCTGTTTGCCGGCCCGGTCGAGAAGATCAACCAGAACGGTTGCCAATCCCCAATCTTCCAGATCGCGGGGGGTGAGGTCGTAGCAAATTTCACGCAGTCGTGCTGTCAATCTATCGAGCACTTTCAAAACTTCATCTTGGTTCGCTTCAGATTCAACGGTGAGTTTGCGTCGCAAAAGCATAATGTCTGCGATCACAACGTCATGAAGGTCTCTCGCTATGGCATTGGTAAGTTCTTCATGGCGAATCACTAGTTTTTGGATGAGCATTTGTTTGGTTAACACAAGCTCTTCTATTGATTGCTCTTTCTGGGAGCTGTCTGTCCATGTGACAGGACCGGTCTTCGCCTTTTCATCGCAAGCCTTCTTTGCGCTTTTCAGAAAGTCTCTGAATAGTTTGCGCAAAAAACTCAATTGATCGGATTTACCGGTAGGCAAACTATCGAAGTACCAAACACCTTCTTTGCCTGAAGAACTTAATTCGAAAGTTCCTTTCAAATTTTTCCGGATTTCTGTTTCGCTCGGCAGGAAAACTTTGTTGGAATCGACTTGAAAAATTTCGATTACCCCGTCTGCTCCTCGCAAAATGAGGCTTTGTGGTCCGGCTGTAACTCGACAACGAACGTATTTGTCTTTTGGCGTCTTTTCAGACTTTTTACCTCGCTCAATCAGTCGAGCCGAGGTAACGCGCATTGCTTTTAGCGGCTCAATTGTCTCGATTTGCTTGTTGAACTCAACCGATAGTTCTTCGAGACAAGAAAATAAGAAGAGAAGTTCATCGACAGTCTCACGCTCGAGCGCCTCATTTGGTGCTATTTTCGTTTGGGCACGAAGTAGGTTGGTTTGGCCTGAGGCGAGACTGGATGCTACAGCTTTCACCCAGGTTGAGTCTGATAAATTTCCACTATTGTTTGCCCCTGCTTTAAGTTTTGGCAGGTTGGAATGGCTTCTTTTTACAGGAGCAGATTTGATCGTCGCTTTGCTGCTAAAAACGCCTGGCAGAGCCCGGATCAACTTCTCGAAAAGTTGGGATGGTTTCTTATTGTGATTCGCTTGCGACTTCATTATCCAATTCGAGATTTCCATAGCCGTTTTCGACTGCCCAAGCAATCAAGCGTTCACGGCTGTCAAGAAAAAGTTTGTCCAACAATAGTTCGCACTGTTTGCGCACTGTTGCTGGGGAAGACTTTCTTCTTTCCGCTATTTCATCGTATTTCATGCCCCGTGCCAGCATTTTGAGGACTTCCTGCTCAGATTTTGTAACCCTTACGCCGGTTGAAACAACCTCCTCCGAAACCACTCTTTTGCCGGTAACAGCCTCCCTAATTGTTTGCGCAATTTTGGGAACGCCTTCAGATTTGAGAAGATAAGCGGTTGCTCCTGCATTCAGAACCGCGCTTATAAAGGGTGGACGGCTCTCTCCTGAAAAGATAACCACTTTGGAATCCGGCAGTTCGGAAAACACTTTTACCGTTGTACGTGGCCCGCTGGAGCCAGGCAGATGGAGGTCCAGGAGAATCACCTGTGGTTTCAGTTGTTTTGCCAGCGCTAACCCTTCATCGGAACTGACAGCGGAACCAACTACCTCAATGTCCGCTTCATTTGAAAGACCTGAAACCAGTCCTTCCAGGGTAACCCTGTGGTCTTCCACCACCAGTACTTTGATCGTGTCGTTACCCACATTCATAACATTGCATCCTCGCGTTCTTGCAAGACAGCTATACCCGGACTTGGCCTCGGCGAAGCAAAAAATGGCGCCCACTGAGAACGCCGAAACCTACTATCCTGGAACATTTGCTGTCATTTTTATGTCTACTTTTACAATTGGAATTCCAGTTATCGCTTTATACAGAGTATGCTATATCTGTATTAATCCCGTGACTTTTATTTAGCAAAGCTAGTTCGCATATGTTTAAAAAGCAATTGAGAATTGGTATCGCCTATGGTGTAGTTATCCTAACGGGCTTTTCGTTTGGTACTCCAACGAGAGCCGCCGATCAACCCGATGCCGATACCAAAGATGATAAAAAAAGTGGCAGAAGTTTTTCAGGGAACGTTTCCTGGTACGGGCCCGGCTTGCAAGGAAAGAAAACTGCCTCCGGCGAACTTTTCGATATGAACAAACCGACTGCAGCGCACCTCAAATTACCATTCGGAACCCACGTATTAGTTGAAGATCCCCGTTCCGGAAAAACAGTAATTCTCAAAGTAAACGATCGCGGTCCATTCGTAAAAACAAGAGTAATGGACATGTCCAAGGAAGGCGCAAAACGATTAGGCACTCTCGGCCAGGGAGTGATATTCGTCGATTGCCTGATCGTACCAAAGTCTAGTAGTTAAGCGCAGATTTATATAAGCGCTCCGGCGCTGCTTCGCTGCTTCTCCGCGCGTATCGCGCTGCGCTCCGCCATTGCTCCTCGCAACAGCTGCGCTTCGCTGATGCTTCGTTCTTTATGATTCGAGTTTTGGGCTGTCACGGAATGGTCATAGAACTGTCATCCGTTTGTCATTGCTGGCGCCGTATATCTATCTCGTTACCAAACGAGGAAGACAGCGATGCAAGGTCAATTACTGGAGTTCTTAGAAACCCAACGCAAAAGTTTTACTAGATTGATCCAGCGCGCGCTGTTTCTAAATGGTAGTTCACTGGCCGCAGTTGCTTCAGCAGCAGTGATTTGCGCAGGCTTGTCCATACTGCCTGCCCAAGCCGATCCGGCAGATTATGATTTCGACACCGACTTCGCCTTTGATTCTCCATCTACAACAACAAAGAACATTCCTTCCGGCTTGCAACCGACGACAACGAAACTACTGGCACCCGGTTCCGTCGGTGGCAACACCCAAATTCCCAGTGGCCAATACACTTTCGGATTCAGCACCAGTGGCGGATCCGGATCAAGTGTTTATCCCGGTCTGCCACCAACATCACTAAGCTCACTCGATATAAACATCGTCGATAATTAGAAACGAACCAACAGCGAAGCGCGCCTTTGCGAGGAGCATTGGCGCAGCGAAGCGTCTACACGCGCGGAGAAAGCGACGGAGGAGCTGCCGGAGCGCTTAATTATGGATTCTTGCTGGTGGTGTAGTTGGAGTTATTGTTATTGAAACTATTGTTGTTGTTGCGGTGGCCTTTGTTCCAGCGTTTGATCTGCATGTGCGGAACGTGATTTGCGCCTTGTCCTTGTCCTTGCCCCTGTCTGTTTTGTTGATTGAGTGATCTTTGTTGTTGTTGGAGCTGTCTTCGTTCCTGTTGTTGTTGCTGTCTCATTTGTTGGTAGTACCAACGCCTGCGACCACGACCTCCTAACATCCGTGGCGCTTCACTGCCAGCTTCTGAAGATGCTTCTGATTGGGCCATAACTGGCACTGCTGGCGCAAATTCAATGGCGCTTAAGAGCAAAACAACTGCGATTAAGGACGACTTTTTGAGATGTTGCCGGAAATCATTTTTACTCACGACGCAGTTCCTCAATGTGGCATTTGGGACAATCCTATCCTATTGCAATACTGTGGAGCTTGTGTGAAGGCAGCTACGGGGAAGAAACTGCCAGCCTGTCCTCAATTGCACCGGCACGCTTATCCATTTGATCGGCTTCGGCATCTCTTCCGCCCATCATTCTAAGGAGAACTGAGTAATTTCGTAAGGTCGCTGCTACTTCGGCGCTGTCTTTACCAAAGGCTTTTTCTCGCAAATTCAAAGATTTCTTATAGAGCTCTTCAGCTTCAGGATATTTGCCTTTCTCTCGATAAGATCTGGCTAGGTTGTTCTCACTATTGGCGAGCTCTGAATCTTCGACATTGCCGTCTTTCTGTTCAGCAGTAACAATTCGCTCAAGCAAGGGTGCTGACTGGTCGGCCTTACCTGCTTCGCGATAGAGCATTGCTAGATTGGTGAGTGCTGTGAAAGTGGTTGGGGAATCGGGACCAAACGTTGTTTCTGCCAATTTGAGTAATCTTGATGCTGAATCGGTCGCTTTGTCTAACTGACTTTCCTCGCGATAAAGTTCTGTAACCCGTCCGAGGATGTCGATCAACTCTGGGCTATCTTTGCCAAATTTGTTCTCCATAACAGCGAGCGCCTTTTCGTAATAGGGCTGGGCTAAGTCAAACTTTTGCTGTTCTAAATAGAGATCGCCTAGATTTTGATTGGCTGTAGCATAAGCCTTGCTATCGGCGCCGAATTTTTTTTCGGCGATATCAAAAGCCCGTTTATAAAGACCTTCAGCTACATCGTACTTTTGCAAGCGTTTCTCAACTAAAGCGAGATTATTGATGCTGATCATGGTGTTGGCACCATCGGGTCCGTTTAGTTTCTCCATAATGGCAAGAGCTTTTTGAAGATAAGGCTCCGCTTGTTCGAATTTTTCTTCCTGGCGGAAGAGATTGCCGAGCGTCGTATCGCTTGAAGCTACTTCTTCACTTTCCGGCCCGCAGGTCTTTTCTCTTATGGCGAGTGCTTTTTCGTAGCAGCTTTGCGCGTCCGCAAGTTTGTTTTGTCCTTTATAGAGAGTGCCAAGGTTGTTCATTGCAGTGGCAACCGATGGTCCATTTGGACCTTCTATTTTTTGATAAAGTGTCACCACGTTGTTAATCACCGGTTCTGCTAAACCTTTCTTCCCTTGATCCAGCAGAATGCCAAAAAGGTGATTGCCAGCCATTGCTACATCAACAAGGACATTATTTTTTTCGCTCAAAGTCATGATTCGTTTGTAAGTTTCTTCGGCTTCAGGATATTTCTTTTCACGACGATAGACATCAGCGAGATTGTTCAGCGCTGCTACCAAACCTGCCTGAGAACCACTAGTTTTCTTTTCTTTGATGGCTATTGCCTTCAAAAACGACCTTTCAGCTTCATCGAGTTTATTTTCTGCTTGATAGACAAGACCGAGATCATTGAGACAATCTCCCAGCTTGTCCTCTACTCCCTGGAGTTTTTCCTCCATGCTTACAGCATCAGAAAATTCCTTTTCCGCTTTTGGGAAATCCTTCGATTTATAATCTTTTTCCGCTGTATCGATTAACAGGTTCAGACCGGAGTTGTCGGCTGTATCGGCATAAACATAAGCGCCGTTCAACATGAGAATGCCGACTGAAAGATGCAAAATGCGATGCAATTTCATAGTTGAGTGTCTCGCCAAGCCGAATCGATATACTATGGTATTCCAAAATATCAAATGACAACTGCGCGCAAATATTCGTTCCCACTCATCGCCATCTGCCTTTTGCTTGGCGGGCTGTCCTTCTTGCCGGGTCTGGACTTAGGCATGCTCGATCCAACCGATAGCTTTTTCGTCGAAGCGGCGCGCGAAATGTTGGAGAAACAACACTTTTTTACACCGCTAATCAATTATCAGGATTGGTTTGACAAGCCCGCTTTGCCCTTTTGGCTGATCATTACTTGTTATAAAGCGTTTGGTGTAAGTGCATGGGCAGCCAGATTGCCCTCCGCTCTCAGCGGCATTCTTCTTGCATTAGCTACAGCAAGCACGGTCAATCGCATCCTGAATAAAGAAACAGCCTTCACAGCCGCTTTTGTCTTGTTGACTTCTCCTTTGTTCTTAATTGTCGGGCACACGGCTCTTACGGATGAACCTCTCTCATTGTTCATTGGAGCCGGCTTGCTCTGGATTGCAGAAGCTCTTATCCTCAGCGATCGCAGATCGCTATGGTTGGGCAGTGTTGCACTTGGACTGGCGGTTTTATGCAAAGGTCCAATCGGTCTTATTCTGGCTGGCGGAACGCTATGCGCTTTTACATTTATTTCATGCCTGCACGACTCAGATCGACGAGCCCGAT
>CAJCIF010000325.1 GCA_903970355.1 Actinomycetota bacterium | reverse complement strand
ACCTGGAATAAACTATTCAACCTTTTCTCTTATTTTTGTATTCAGCCTTATGCTAGCAGTAGTTCCTCTATGGAGACCGTTTAAGCGTCTCTCGGAGAAAATGTTCCCCTCAAAGCCTTATTACACTGTGGGCAAAGACGGACGACGCGTCTTCCTCAGCTCTTTTCGCGATGAACAACAAGAGTCACTTAAAATAGAACCGCCGAAAGAACAACAACAAGATTCACTCAAAATTGAGCAAATGAAAGAACCAGAACAACAGTCTTTCAAAATCGATCCGAAGAAAGAATTTCAACAAGACAACGAAATTCAATGAGCAGTCACAGATCTAGATATCAATCTGTGACTGCGATTGCAAAACTTCTATTGGCCTGTTGTTGGATCTTTGGTGATGACTGGCTTTTGTCCGGCGCCCCAGGTGGCAGTGTAGTCGCCGTGATTATCTGTATCCAACTGGGTTGAGCCGCCCTGGCCTTTGGTGAATGAAGTGCTGTTTGTATCACCATAATTTTTGCCATTTTGAGCATCATAGGCTTGATGGCTGGCATTGTAAGAACCCTGTCCAGTTTGGGCATTGTATTTGCCACGTGTGTAGCCATTGTAAGTGCTTCCACCCGCGCCCTTGAGGTTCATTTGCGTACCTTCAAAGCCGCCGACTCCACGCTTCCAACCAGCTAAACCGGCGCCAGATCCTGTACCGCCATTTGGACCGGTACCTCTAAATGCACCACCAGCTAGCCCACCATTAGGACCGATTGCAGCGCCACCAACACCTTGATGAAGACCACCATATGGACCGACAAAGTTATGCGCGTTCC
This sequence comes from Actinomycetota bacterium, assembly GCA_903970355.1. GTDB lineage: Bacteria > Cyanobacteriota > Vampirovibrionia > Obscuribacterales > Obscuribacteraceae > CAJCIF01. The sequence continues at coordinate 3,805 of CAJCIF010000325.1, read as the reverse complement.
CGCCGACATAACCTCTGGGACCAACAGCTCTAAAACCGCGCGATTCTGCCGGCGCCAAGCTGGAAGATGCGGCAATAATCGCAAGAAGTGAAAATATGATTGGGCGAGAAACTTTCATGTACCGACTCCTTCCTTGAAATTGTCCATGTAACCCCAATACACGGGGCATGGAAAAAGGTTTCGGTTTTTGTTTTTGTCCGCAGGGGTGTGGTTTTGCGGAATCAATATTGAATAGCATGGCGGTGCCATGCTGAATATTTCTGGCGGGCGGCTAAAGCCGCCCCTACATTAGATTACGGATATGGCTTCGCGAGTTTTTTCGGTGGCGATTGGTTCGACGGCGCGTTCTCTTCGGCTCAAACGAATGGCGAGAAATACTACGACAGCTGCGATCCAGGCTTGTACCGGGCAGATGCCAACTTTGAGAGATTGAAGTCCAGGAATGACGCCGGAGGTGAGAAGTCCTACACTATCGCCAACAATCATTGCAATAGTGGCAGGCCAAACTACCTTCTTTGTTTCTTCCATTGAAATTACGCGCGAGAAATCATGTTTGATGCCGAGCAATTTTTCCAATACAACGAATTCAGTAAACATAATTACGCTCGGAACGGAAAGCAGGAATCCGTTGATTGAAAATATCATTTCTAACGCATCCGGATGCAACGAGAGATACATTGCACCCAGGATAGAAACGCCTGTTAGAAGTGCAATTGCATGCTTGCGATCAATTTGAATAATGCTCTCCAGAGTTGTGGTCGCCCCATATAAGTTTGAATCGTTCTGCGCGAAGTAACTCAAGAACATAATTACACCAGCAATTACTGCAAACTGGCCAATAGCAAACGTATTAACAAGATTGGTTGCAGCATCCATTCCGGTTATACCTGTCAGGCTCGCCAGAAGCCATCCCGTAATTGGGAACAAAATAAAACCAATCACAAAAGAAACAAGAAGGGGCAAAGCGATAGTTTTAGATGTGGATGTCGGTTTGCCGAATCTCCAGAAATCAGGTTCGTCGCCCCAGATTCCCAATCCTAAAATATAAGACGTGACGCCTGTCATAGCAGTCCATAGACTGACACTGCCACCATGAGCCCACACCGTCGGTGGTGACACAGCAATGCCTTTGCACGCTGTAAGCCCGACCCAAATGATGAGCGCAGGAGCAACAAGGAATCGGGCGAAATTAACAACGCCTGTGAAGCCAAAGACATTGTTAGCACACATAACCACTGAAAGAATTGCGGCAAGCCACATCGTTGGTATTGGCGTATGAAACATGCCGTTGAGGCCAATAGCAAGCGCGCCTGCTATTAATGCGTAGAATGCAAGGAATACCAGAACAAGTGCTGTTGAATTGGCACGTGCGCCATAAAAGCCAAACACTCGCTGACTTAAAAATCCCCAGGTCTGTCCGGAACGAGCTCCTATGAAGGCAGACGCCCAAGCGTAGGCCGTGATAATTACACAGCTAGCTATCGAACATATGATGACCTGGCTCAAAGAATAGCCGTCTTTATACCAGAAGAATCCGCCTAGAACGCCAAAGTAGTTGACGCTCATAGTGATCCAGAGCAATCCAAGCGAAAGTCCACTGCGCCTTTCAGATAAGGGCACGGGTACGGTGACGAAATCTTGCTCTTTGGAATCTAATTTGTTCTGCATTCGATAACTTCTCCCAGCCAGTCAAAAACAAGCCATGAATTGCCTAATTCGCGACCACTTTTCAGAATCGATACCGATCCGCCGGGAGAAAAGCTGGCGCCCAATTTATACGGGATACCTTGTTACCTTATCTAAAGCTATTAATGTAACCATAGACAATGGGATAAATACGATCTTCGGGTAACAACTTGTTAATTGGGCCGGTGCCGTTTTAGTGCGGCGGCATGGGAATCCAAACGGGTGGCTTGCCAGGGAATTTCATTTTCTGAAGTATGGCGTTGTCGTCTGCATCATGCGGCTTCAAATAAACGTAATAGCTGTCGCTTCGTTCAACTAAATCTTCTTTAGGTTGATCGCTTGGACTCACGAGAAGATCGTTCGTGATGCGAACGTGCATGTAATGGGGAATCAATTCGGTAAAACCAGATACATCAGGTTCAATTGAATAAGTATAGGTTTGCGTGCCGGATATCTGTTGAACTCTACTTTCTGGTACGACCAAAGGTTTAGTTGGGATTTCTTGCCATGTCATACCTAGCTGCACAAAAGCGCGCACCGCTGGTGACATTACATACAGCTTTTGATCGCTATTTGTATTGCGAAGATAGAGAGTAACGTTGTATGTTCTTCCCTGTCCAAATGCAATGTCTTTGACATCCGCGCGCATGCTCATGGCGAGATCTTCCATGGCGTGTTTGTGATCCACGGCTGCGTTCAAAGCATTCTCTTGGTAGTAGCTGATCGTTGCATTTATTCCCCAGAACGCAAGGCAAGCAGGAACAAGCCATAAAATAAACTTGCCGATCAACCGCTCAAAGCCTTCGCCTAGACGAACTTTCTCAGCAGCTATTTCATCCTGCGATCGATCGAAAATACGCTGCAGGCGTTCTGCCGCATCTGATTTTGTTGTACGCGCCTTATCAGTCTGCTGCTGTATCTCAACTGCTTTGCCCTTGCGCATGTGCAAAACTTGATCGGCTCGTTTTGCAATGTCCTCGTTATGAGTCACCACAACCAAAGTCAAATTGAAGGATTGATGGATGTCGATCAGGAGATCCAAAATTTCAGATTCGGTTTCCTCATCAAGATCTGCAGTTGGTTCATCGGCAAGGAGAATTTCCGGTGCATTGATTAGGGCACGAGCAATCGCAACGCGTCGTTGTTCACCGCCAGACAGCTGCTGTGGGAAGAAATCGTAGCGATCTGCCAATCCGACGCGCTCCAATAATGCATGCGCGCGCGAATATGCCAGGCGCTCTTCAGTTCCAGCTATTAATGCAGGCAAAGCGACATTATCAACCGCTCGCAATGTAGGAAGCAAACTAGCAAATTGAAAGACAAAACCTAATTTCTTGTTTCGAAAATCTGCGTGCGCATCCGAACTCAGTGCCCACTGATTAACTCCGTCTATAGCTATTTGTCCTGATGTTGGACGAGCGATGCCGCCAAGCATTCCTAGCAAGGATGATTTGCCTGAGCCTGATCTTCCTACGATCGCAAGGAAGCGACCTCGTTCTACCTTCAGTGCGAGATCCTCTACGGCATCAACGGATTGCTCGCCCTTATATCGTTTACCGAGATGCTCTGAGACTATCATCTAGAGACCTCCTGTTTTTATAAGCGTCTGCGGTTCTTCACCACTCTCACGCCAGGCTGGTAGTGCTGATCCAGCGACACCAACCAGGACAGAGAGCAAGGCACAACTTAAGCCGATTGCCAATATTACGCTCAAGGCCGGCCAGATGAATTGAAGTTGGAGAGTTTCTAAATAGAAAACAAGCGTGTGTTGAAACGCCAGAAGCAAAATGCACCCTAACAAGATTCCGCAGGTTCCGCCTATTCCAGTTGATATGCCTGCCTCGCTCATAAGCATGCGAATCACTTCGCTGCGCCGTGATCCGATTGCTAGCAAAAGGCCGATCTCCTTTCTTCGCTCTGCAATTATTGCCGAGAACAACAATGCTACGAGAACGAGTGAGCCAAGCAACATTAAAGCTGTGAATGCCACCATGCCGGTCATAAGAGCAGTGATGGTTTGGCGAGTGGAAGTCACTATGGCAGCAGAAGTAATAACCTTCACGCCCATAAAGCGAGAAATGGCAAAGCGCACTTGCTCCGGACTGGCTCCAAATTTCAA
>CAJCIF010000324.1 GCA_903970355.1 Actinomycetota bacterium | reverse complement strand
TTCTCTACTCATCCGCAAACAAGATAGCGGTATACCCGTCGATCGAGCCGTTCATATCATTAGACAAGCAGCCGAGGCATTAGACCATGCACATAGCCGAGGCATAGTACACAGAGATATAAAACCAAGCAATATCTTGGTAACCACATTCGGTGACAAAACAGATTTCGTCAAATTGCTCGACTTTGGTATCGCAAAACTATTGATTCCAGGCGAACATACACAAAACCTTACACAACCTGGAGATGTCTTCGGCAGCCCAATGTATATGAGTCCGGAACAATGTTCCGGTCAGCCAGTTGACGCTCGATCCGATATTTATTCTCTTGGTTGTTTGTTTTACGAAATGCTGGTCGGTGAGCCTCCCCTTGTTGGAGAAAATGCGCTCCAGACTTTCCGAAAACACATGGATGAACCACCCTCCAGACCAAATTCTGTCCGCCCGATCAAAGGTCTTTCTCCAGCACTGGAAAACGTGCTGATGAAGTGCTTACAGAAAGATCCTCAAAAGCGCTATCAAAGCGTGCGATCATTTATTAACGATCTGAACAAGGCAGAATCATCGCCATCTTCTTTTTCCTTTCCGCAGTTTCGTATAACACCGAACCTGGCAATTGCAGCAATTGTTATTGGCCTGGGTTTGTTCACGCTTATGTTCAGCAAGATGTTTCATTTGCCGCAGCAGTCAAAAAATGAAGCATCCGTTCCAACAAAACCTGCTCGTACTTCTGATACCACATCCAGTGCAACACCGGGCAATATCAGTCCTCCCCCCAAGGCCGACTCCCCGCAATTAACAACATCGACAGCTCACGAATCCTCAGTCCAGTCTCACGTTGCCGATACACCTTTGGCCCGTGAGCTGAAGTCTAAAGAAGATGATGCCGAGAACGATATGGACAACCATGAGTTCAAAAAAGCGGAACAGAAATTATTTACCCTCCTTCCCATGGCCGTATCGGTTTATGGGGCTAACTCAAGAGAATATGCATCCGCGCTCGAACGTCTCCTTAGTGCTGCTGCAAGTGCACGTGACTTCGCTTACGCAGAACGCACAGCAGTTCTCGCTATAGCCATTCGTGAGAAACTGAATGACGAACATGGGGTAGCAAAATTGAATGCCTGGATTGGCTGGTTGCAGCACAAACAAGGCAATGATAAGGCAGCAATGGATTACTTCAATAAATCCTTTGCAAGCGGTTATAAAGGTTCTCATCCATTGATGCTATATGCTGACTTCTTGAAAGACCTTAATAGGAACGATGAAGCAGAAACAAGATATTACGAAGCACTGGATGCAGCAGACAAAGATCACAATTACAAGTCTGGAAAAGCGATCTTGAAACACCTGCAAGCTTTCTATAAGTCCACTAAGCGACCGGCAAAACTGGAAGAAGCGAAAAGGCTGGAAGCCCAGTACCTGGAAAAATGGAATATGAAATAGTCCGGTTGCTTGCGCTCGTGGTCATTTCACGAAAGAGTCCCAGATTTATGAGAAACTTGGTGTGCAGTAATCACACCGTAATTCTCTGATGCGCGACGACCCAGAAGCACAAACCGCAAAATCAAATGCAGACGAGGAGCTTGATGCTGATCCTCTGGTTGGCTGTATGCTGTCCGGAAAATATCGCGTTCTGGAAAAAATTGGCGAGGGCGGCATGAGCGTTGTCTATAAAGCGCACGATGAGATGCTCGACCGCACTGTCGCAATCAAGTGCCTCTCAGGAGATGTGCAAGAAGAGGGTCTGACGCGATTTCGACGAGAAGGCATCGCGACTGGAAAGCTAAACAGCCCCCATATCGTGAATGTGCATGAGCTCTTTCTGGCACCGGAGCAAAATCCTTACCTTGTCATGGACTATGTGGATGGCGAACCTCTTTCGAATATCATTCGAATAAACGGAGCGCTAAACGTAAAGCGTGCTATTCATATCATTATTCAAGCTGCCCAGGCTCTTGAACATGCGCATAGTCGCGGCATCGTACATAGAGATATAAAACCGAGCAATATGATTGTAACCACTGTTGGTGGCGATCACAATTTTGTGAAAATCGTCGATTTCGGCATCGCCAAATTGCAAACTCCAGATGAACATGGACAGCAGCAGCTCACAAAGGCTGGTGATGTTTTTGGCAGTCCCATTTATATGAGTCCGGAACAATGCTCGGGTCTTCCGGCTGATTCACGTTCGGATATTTATTCTTTGGGTTGCGTTTTCTTTGAAATGCTCGTAGGCGAGCCGCCTCTTCTTGGAGCAAATGCTCTACAAACAATGAGAAAGCATGTGGAGCAATTGCCGCTTAAACCAAGCGAGCTTCGCACCATTAAAGGTCTTTCGCCGAATATCGAAAATGTAATTATGCGTTGTCTAGAGAAGAATCCGATCAATCGGTATCAAAATTTGCGCGCATTCGTAAATGATTTAAACAAGGAAGAAGCCCCACAACTATCATCCGGATTTTCATTCCCAGGACGTGCACATCCCTATTGGGTACCCGTAGCGGTTGGTTTAGGTTTGTGCGGCTTTGCTTTCCTCAAATACTTCTATCCAATGTCATCATCTCCCGATTCGACTCAATCAGACTCAGGTCAATTGAGTCAGGAATCAGAAGTGGTGCCAGAAGTAAATCCGGACAAACAGACTGTTGCAAAACCGGCAGTTACTGCTGAAACAAAACCTGAAACAAAATCTGAAAAGAAGCAGGAAGAAGAGCCTAAGACAAAACCGAAAGAAAAGGCTTTAACAAAACCAGAAGTAAAAGCTAAAGCAAAACCAGAAGCGAAAGCGGAAACAAAACCAAAACCAGAACCAAAACCAGAACCGAAGCGCGCCGTTTCAGGTCACGGGCAAGCTATCGCAATTCTTCCTCCCCCTGAAAAAGAGACACTAACACCAATTTCTACAGAGAAGGGAAAGCAACTAAAGCAACAATTGGATGCAGCAGCTTTCGATACGGATAACCAGGATTTTGCTGGCGCAGCAAAAAAATATCGGAAACTTCTCCCACTTGCAGCGTCTGTTTACGGCGACACCTCGCGTGATTATGCAAGGGTAGTGGAAAAGATAATAGATCCCGCTAACCGTGCGAAAGACATTCCTCTTGCCATATGGGCTACTAAAACAGCTCTATATATTCACCAGAAGTTGGGCGACCAGGCTGGAATGGCCAGACTTTATGGTTGGATGGGATGGTTTACTCATGTAGAACATCATGACGCCGAAGCGATAAAGTACTTCGCTGAGTCCTATAAGCTCGGGTACAAAATACCGCATACATCCATGATGTATGGCGATGTGCTGAAATCGGCTAAACGCTATCCGGAAGCAGAGCGTGTATACATTGACGCATTGGATCAATGCAACAAACAGAATCACCGCGTTGGTCTGGCTGTTTTGAAAAAACTGAAAGGTTTATACAAAGACTGGGGCCGTCCCGATAAAGTCAAAGAAGTTGAAAACACCAGAGCTGAATATAAGAGCAGGTGGAAACTGGCGGACGAATAGTCCATTTAACAACTTGGAAACGTCATGGAGTGCGGTTGAGGCTAGAATCAGCAGCACCTTAACTATTTCACATCTTCCAACAAGCTTACCACGCAAGGAAAACCCGCCAATGGCAGACGGCAATATCGACTATGCAAAAGCACCGCATGAATTAGCGACAGATCTGGAGACTCACAAGTATATTGAGGCTGGAAAAATTCTCGATTACTTTCAGGGTACTGTGCGGACAAGCGTTGCTCAGGGAGCCGTAAGCGACAACATCGATCACCTCAAAGCCAATTCCCACCTACCTCATTTCGACCTTATTATGGGCACTGATGGCGAGAACCATGAATATTTATCCAAGGTCACTGTCAGCCCAACAAAAGACTCCAAACCGGAAGTGGTTTGGGAAGACAAAAGTCCCCATACCGCTGCTCCAAAAGACAAACCCGCGACACCTCCTGCTAAGAATGCACTTCTGGACTGGATCGACAAACACAATCCATTGAAGGGAATTTTGGATAAGGCAGCCAAGCAAGGCAACAGCAAATAGAAGGATCGGATTTTCGCCTTGACGCGCTTGTTACAGCAGTCGATAATCCACGAACTTAAAACTCTGGAGTTTATCGATGCTTATGAAAACGCGCCTGAAAAATGGGTGCTTGCTTTTTGCAGTTCTGATCTTTACAGCTTGGCTCTTTTCAGCCTCGCCGGTTTGGAGCAAATCCGATACTGATACTGCTGCCAAGTTCGTATCGATTCCCGTTTACTATCTTACCGACCGCAATTTGGAAGGTGAAACGTATGGGCATCATAGGCGATACCATGCTTTCTGCAAACACGATATGTATTACGGTACAACTTATGTAGTTGTTCCAAATACAGCCAAGAAAACAGATAAGGAGATGATGGCGCGGCTTGGTTGGAAGGAGCAAGAAAAGAAGCCGCCTAAAATCGCTGTGAAAGAACGAATCGATCCAGGCGATGCGGTTAAAGCGAAGAAAGAATTTTTTGAGCGCTTGGCCGAAGCTCTGGCAAAATCGAAACAAACTGATTTATGCGTTTATGTTCACGGTGCTTGCGACGCATTCGAAGACTCGTCCCAGGACGCTGCCCTCATGGCCTACTATATGGAAAAGCCGCTTGTGCTCTACTCCTGGCCATCTACTCCACGCTGGCGTGCATACTTCATTGATGGAGTAAATTCAGAATGGTCTCAGGGTCACTTCAACACGTTTTGCAAAGACCTGCTTTCTTTTCAAAGTACTGTTCCGGGAATGCATGCTGTTTTTCTATCGCATAGCATGGGAAACAGACTCGTAATTCGATCACTGCCAGTTGTTTATGGCAAAGGACTCGTAAGCGAGTGGGAGCTCATGTCACCGGATATTGATGCCGCCACTTGCCGTCACTACATAATGGACATTACACCTGACAGTTCCAAAATTCGGTTGTATGTGTCGAATAGAGACAAGATGCTGCCGTTTTCGCAAATTCTTTCCGGCGGCTACTATCGCTTAGGAGAAGCAGCGAACGAAGTGGTTGCTGGTCCGGCAGTGAAGAAAATGGCTCCCGGTCAAATGGAACGCATTGATTTCACGGTATTGGATAGCGGCTTTACAGGTCACACTATTCCCTGCGAATTGGTATCAAACATTTTCCACAATAACGAACCCGGTGCGCATCTCGTTCTAGTACCTGAAACGCAAGTGAAGGGTAATCGCCTGGTTCGATTCGCTAATCGCAGTGAAAAGCTCGACGATACTACTGGCGGTCTGCCGCCGGAACTATGCAAGAGGGTCATGAAGGTAAAGTGACCTCGCTTGACTACACCCTTGAAAGCTTTACTCAGACATGACATTCTCATTAACCTTCCAGGCGAGTGAGAGGAAAAGAGATGATTCTCGACAAGAGTAAGTTCATGTCGGTGTTTGTTGCTGGACTTATTAGCACCACGCTACTGGGGTTTTTACCGAACCCTGTCAATGCTGAAAATGGGCAAGATGAATCACCCATTCGGCAAACCATTAGTACGCTTGAAAAAGCCTTGGCCGTCACTGATGAAAAGGAGGCGGATGCGCCAAACCAGACGATGGGGCGTAAGAACTTAATTCCCTACGGCCTTTACCGATGTCACGGTTTTGTCAGCGCTCATCTTGCGCGCGAGACGGGTTTCAATGAGGCGGACCTCGACCTCCTATGGCAGGCGCTCACGCAAATGTTCGACCACGATCGATCCGCGTCGCGGGGCACGATGTCACCG
>CAJCIF010000323.1 GCA_903970355.1 Actinomycetota bacterium | reverse complement strand
GTGGCGATGTTGCCGGAGCGCAAATAGGAATTGTGGGGATGGCCAATTGGGACCGCGAGGCGGAAGCAATTGGACATCCCCCTTTTGTGCAATAAAACTATAAAGTATAGTATTTAATTCTGACAGCCTGAGCCACTAATTCTGACAGCCTGAGCCACTTTTCTATGCGCTACATATCTCAATTTTGTACACCGTTGTTACAAAAGACCGGATACAAAAATTAGCTCTGTCTGGAAGCTCGACAGTGCTAAAAGGAGAGTGATTCTTTACTTCCTTAATTGCATTTAGGTATTCCACGCTAACCGAGTTTTCATCTTCTCTCGCGAGCATTCTGCCACACAACTTTGTTGCGCAGGGTTTGCTTGAGTAGATGTTTTTGCCAACCCGCACCACTACCGGTGCACAACCAGAAGGAGAGTGCCATGAATACGACCTAGTAAGTGCTGGATTGCAGGGGCGCCAGCGCTCCAGGAGGGAAAGTCACTATCGAACTAACAAGAAGCGGAAGTACGCTTCGTTGAACTCGGAGATTTTTTATGTCAGCTACCAAGAACGACTTCTGCCATGCGCTGGCGGAATTTATGGCTAAGCACCGTCGTGGTGCTTGGATCTATGTGGGGTCAAAGCTAAACGATCGAGCGCGGCACCTACGCTGTCAACAGTGGATAAGAAGACAGCCGGAGAAAGCGCGCAAAGAACTGATTGCTTGGGCGGATGAATTGGGAGTTCTTCCCAGCCTGAGGCAATACTGCCCTTTCGATCGTGCAAAGCCGCAAATCGGTGAGGCGGGGCTGCGGAACATGATCGTTCTGATTGCCATTGCTTTAGCCAATCGCGAGGGTGGTTGGAGTTTGTTACGAGTCTGTCCGAGAAAAGAGCGTGATTTCTCAGGACCGATCGTGCTTGTGATCGAACGACGGTTGGATGGCTGACTGCTTTGTGCTTGGTTTTGCCGGGCTGGTTCTCATACGAGCTACCAGTCCGGTAAGCCTAAGACAAAAGGAGGAAACGATGTTGTTTAGACCGCGTGCAAAGTATGCAAAACAAAGAGCGTGGAAAGAATCTGCGTATTGGGCGATTATGGGTGTAGCCGTTCTTGTCGCGTTGCAATTTTTACCGGCTGGGGTTGACATTCCTCGTGGTATGAAACAGTTTCTGCTTGCACCGTTGCTTGCATTTGCCTTTCACTACGGTGCATTTTTGTACGGTTACGAGACGAGGAAAGTGTCTCTGCAAGCCGCGTTCTTCTTCACGTTGATCTCGTTCATTGTGCTTGCTTCGTTCAAACTGAATTACTGGTACTTCGCTTACACTGATAACGAGCTGGCTCTCATGTGTCTCGTTATTGGTGGCAGCTATTACTCTGGTGCCATGAACGGTGCAACATGCAGAGACAGTTGGTAGAAATGATGTATCCAGCCGGCGGCGCTGACTGGATACCATTTCTTGCAAACATGTTTTTGTGGTAAATATACTATAAAATATCGTAAAATTATACAAAAAAGGGAATGGAGGACCCGCCGCCCGCTAAAAGCGAGAGAACGGGCCTCCATTGGGCAAGACTCATTGATTCTTGCCCCCAACCAGTGTGAGACTGGCGTCCCTGAGTGAGCCGGTTTGGCCGTTATCGGCACGTTGACCTACGCCTTTGTCGCGAAGATGCATCAAGATTTCAGCCGTAACTTCAGCCACGTCCGTCTTCGTATTAACGAACGCTGGAGTGCCGTTGGCCAGAGCCCATTTCTGGTAAGTGTCTTCGTTCCAGGTCTCGAGATCGGCTGCGGCATAAGTAGCCAGAACCTTCTCGTTCACCAGGTCGTAGACCACCAGCTCCGGGCCGGTCGTAGGCGCTTCTGAAGTCAGGTGATTCCAGAGAGCGGGATAAGTGTCCTCATCCATCTCCAGGACCGGAATCCGCACCGATTTGACGAACTCGACGCCCATCAAAATCCTGAGCCTCGTCAGTGCGGCGACGTCTTGATCGACGACTTTCGACCTATAGGCTAGGAACACCATCGTCTTCGCTGCAGGAAGTTTCGGGTCCTGGGCGATGGCTTTCTGGTGAAACTCCACATAGGCCGGAGCGTCAAGCACGGGAGCCGTCAGCGGATCGATTGAGATGCCCGCCTTACGGTAGATTGCTTCCAACGTCGCCTGGTTAAGCACACCGTTTCGCTCGTTGATCCAGCCGATATGCACCGGCAGAACACCAGCTTGAGTGGGCGGAATATCCAGGACATACGCGGGTTGCGTCATCGTGTGCGACGATGCAAGGTAGTCAGCGACTTCCGGATACTTGGAAGCATCCACGCTGAACACCCGAACTTGAGCGGGGGTGATCAACGACCAGATGGTGTAATCGCTGAGTTGGTTCTTCGAGGCGATGACATAGAGAATCGGAAGTCCGTTGAGGAGTTCGAGACTCTTGACCTGCGAAAGAGCCGAGAGCACCGTGCCGTTTTGCAGAGTGACCTGTTCCATGGGAGGAATCGTCACATGAGCTTGCGGCAGCGGAACCGGCGGCGGTGGATTGGTGGAAACGGTGTCAGCGGCTGCGGCAAAAACTGATGCGGACATCAGCAGAGCAACAAGCGCAACACTAAGCGTACGTGCGAGAGTGATGGTTTTCATGTGAGTACCCTTCCTTTCGGATCGATTCTGTTGAACTGTTGAATGGCCGTCCAACGGTGCCTGCGTTAGTAAACGCTTCGTTTGAGTTTGAGAGTTCATAATGTTTTGTTTTACGTGTTAGAGAGATTTTTACTTCTTAGTTGATAAGTGGCCGATGTTGAACGACAAATATCAAATTTAGGGTTGTAAATGCAACACTGCCCCAAAAATAACAACAATAGTTTTCATATGAGCCATTTTGGCGGTCAAAACGAGCGCAGTACTCATCCCCACAAGACTTGAGATTAGTATCACGTTTGGTATCGCGCCATGCTTAAAGTTTCAACGGTGAAATACTTCTACTTCGCGGACCTAGCATAGCTCTGGGAGTGCGCCTAATCACGCTTTCCAGTTTATCGGTCACTACGTATTTACCGCACGAATTTCGCTAAAAGTGGTTGATTTCAACTCTCTTAAATTGGTCGTTCACCTTTTTGAAATCGCAAGCAATAAGTCTCGTAGTTCGCGGCAAGATCAGCTTCTGCCAATTCGCGAACAGATCGAGTCGGTAAGTCGATGTTAATGACTTGTGTGCCAGCTTTTAGGGAGAAAATGTGCAGCTGTGCACTGCCTTCCTTCACTAAATACTGAAGCACTGGAACCCATTCCCCTTCGTGGTTAAATTCAAGTCTCAAGTTGAGATTTTCAAGACCGTCACCGAGATCAGGCGTTGTAATGACTCTGGCGGTGGATGGAACGCCAGAACGTTTAGGGTTTTTATCGGAAGCTGCTAAAGCATGGAAAGGGTTGAGAGCGTGTGCTGGAACATGCGTTGGATGAGCTAATTGAGACCCGACTACAGTGTGAGTTTGGTCATTTTCTCGCAATTTGTGTTCGGCGGGAAATTCCTTTGGTGTCGACAAGCTAGCATTTGTCTCCGTACGGAAATGCCTTCGTCGATAATCACGAATGTCCTTCTGGGACGGAATGACGATATTTTGTCCTCGTTTCAGACGAGCGATTGGGTTTCCGTTTTCTCCGATTTGATCGGATAGCTGATTCAATTTGGCAATCAATGGCCAGATAGCAGCATCTCGAATACCTGGGTGACGCTGCGCGATCGTACTGAGTGAATCGCCGTATCGGCAAGCATAAACTGGTCTGACTTCTTGTGCTCTTCGAGCGATCCTTTCATCCGGGTGCTGGAGCAATTCTGCATAGACAAAATCCGGCAGGGTGTCCTGTAGCACATGAATTCTATACTGCAGGATTTCTTCAGCGCTTGGCAGAATCAGAACATCACCGGAACTCAACTGGATTTGGTCGAGATTGCCGCTAGTGCCGAGCAACTCGGGATTCAACAAGTAGATCAGGCCAGCCAGGCGTTTATCCTTCAAAAGTTTGTGGGCTATTTTTTTGAGGCTGTCACCTTCTTGAATGCGATAGCGCTTACGATCTGCTCGATCGATTAAATCAGCCAGCAAGTCTTCTATGGAACGATCGGTAACACCCACTTCAGCGTTAGCACCAACATAATCTGCAGCAATTGTAATGATGCGATCAATGATATCGTTTGACGTACCGGAATCGCCACCGCGTATTTTGGAACCGCGACTGTCATCAAGGGTAGTATCAGTCGCAATGAATGTTGTTTGATCATCCTTGCGAGCTTTTATGACTGTTTCATCTGCGACTGGATTTTTTGCTATTTCTCCCAATTGATCTAGAGGCTCTGTCCGAATTCTGCGCTCTCCTAACATTCCGGTTGCTTCATCTCTGCGCCCGGCCATTCCAGCTTCTTGTTCTCCAAATCTTGAATTTACACCGCCTTCAAGTTCAGATGGAAGTGTTTGATTGTGCTGAAAATTCAATGGGATGCCTGGATCGATTGGCGAAAAGTCATGACGGCTGGCTGCGATGTTGGCAATATCTTGATTGTCCAAACGAACTGGTACTCCGGTTGCGTTAACTACAAACTTAGTATTTCCCGAAGGATCAAACAGTTCTACAGTGGGCAAAGAGTTCAGAGCGATCGTTATGATCGCGTTTGATACCGGCGTGTTCGCCGGATCGGGAATGGGCAGCCCTGTGTGTGGATCTATGTGCGGATCTATGTGCGGATCTTGCTGTACACCCGTAGAAGAAGTTCCGGTAGTAGTTGCTGTGCTAATGCCTAGTGGTGGTAATCCAAGAGCATTGGGTAGTATTTGCGGCTGTTTTACTTCTTCGTCCGAATCTAATACTTTGACTCCCTTTTTCACAATGAGGGTATTCGAAGCAATTACTTCGTCAACGGTCTTCTTGTCGCCAGCCTTGATAGCACCAGCAACTCCCACGATATCAGTAGAGACAACACCGAATTTATCCGGTAAAACAATGAGAGTAATGCTCGTTCCGTTTATCGATATGGTCGCGTTTCCAACACGCGGTCCTACCACATCAATCTGTTCACCTTTAGTGCCGAGACCTTTAATTGAACCGTCAACAAGCGTGACTGGGATACGAATATCTGGGGGTAGAAACCGTGTGGAAATATCTTGTGGTATCACCCGCACAGTCGGATCAAACTGTACAAGTATTGTCCCAGTACTTGTGGGGTTAATTATGCGCAATGGCGCGGGCTGAAGATCGCCGATAACTCGTGTTGTACTCGTTTCGATTACTGTGCCAGGAGCAACAAGTCTTGCTGGAACAGCATCTTGTACTACATGTACTTGCTCGATTTTATTTGCAATGTTGGCGATGTTTATTGCTTCAATTTTGGACTGAATGTTCGGTGTAATAGTTGCATCGCTAGTCAACGCGTTTTTGATATCGAGAGCATTGGGAATCAATTTCGACGTGGCATTCTTATCGCCGGCTGTGAACAAAGATCCGTCTGGATTGATTCTTATGAATCCTCCGGAAATACTGATAGCTTGCTGGCCTGCGGGATTTGCTGCTAATGCAGCATTGGTTTTGCTAATATCAGTTGCAGAAATTGCACCGGATGAATTTGCATCGAGTATGTTCAATTTTGCGCCTGCTAAAGGCATGGCCGAAATTGGACCCTGAGACAAATCTGTTGCACCGACTATTCGGTTCGGAAGTTGACTTGCATTCAATGCCGAAACCGTTCCCGGAGGTAAATCTGTTGCACTGACAATGCGGTTCGGAAGCTGGCTTGCATTCAATGCCGAAACCGTTCCCGGAGGTAAATCTGTT
>CAJCIF010000322.1 GCA_903970355.1 Actinomycetota bacterium | reverse complement strand
GTAAATGAGGATTCGCTCGAAACGGACTGGTCGAACTGGCTTGCGAAGTTTGAGCGGGTCCAAAACACAAACGATCCTCTCCTTGCTCTTGCCCTTAAAAATGGCACGGTGCAATTAACGGTGGCGCCGCATGCACCATATACAGTGTGCCCGGCGCTCTGGCGCAAAGCGCAAGAATGGGCTAAAACTCGCCAAACTATGTTGCTTAGCCATCTGGCAGAATCAGATAATGAATGCCGCTTTCTAGAAAGTTCCGATCAAGTTGTTGATGATCATCTTCGATTTGCTTTTGGCCGGGCCAACTACAAAGGCGATCCGGTTAAGAGCGCCAATGTCTGGAAAGGGCAGGGTCTCAACCCGGTGCAACATTTGAAGAAGAACTCGTTATTGGATGCGAATCTGCTTGCCGCGCACGCTGTCAAAATTGCCGATGCCGATGTTCAGGATCTCAGGAAAGCCGATGTGGCTGTGGCGCACTGTCCGCGCAGCAATGCCCGTTTGCGCAACGGCCGAGCACCGATTGAACTCTTAACCGCTTGCGATCTGCGTTATGGATTAGGGACCGATAGCCTCGCTTCGACTGATAATCTCGACCTTTTAGCCGAAGCGCGCTTTGCCCTCGATCTTCATTCAGCCGTTAATCCCCAGGAAAAGCTTGGCTTTGATTGGGCTGTGAAGCGGATCACACTTGATGCAGCGCGGTGCCTCAACATGGCAGATCGGCTTGGTTCTCTGGAGAAAGGCAAGCTGGCAGATCTCGCTGTCTTCCGCATGCCTTCTCCCGTTAAGCCGGAAACTGACCCGTATGCACTTCTTGTAACGGGGCAGTGCCAAATTCTGGATTTATACGTCGGGGGAGCGCCTGTTCTAGAAAAATTCCAGGACGAGAGCCCCAAACCTTAAAACTTAATTCCACATTTGGAAAAATTCACCTATACTTGCCAATCAGGTTTCATCTTAGGCACGCCGGGGCAAGTAGGCCTAGGTTGCGTACAAAAAGCCTTTCCTTATTAACGGGTTTCGAATATGTCATTGATGGGACGCCAAGACCACATTTGTAGTGGACGCACATGCATGTTCTGCAAGGTGCTGGATGCCGATCCGCGCCGCGGACGTCTTGCTGGTGCTCGTTCTTTTATGGATAACCAAGTTCTGGAACGGGTGAAGGAGCTCGAACAACGTTCGATGCTCACGAACACCGAAACCAGAATGGGCGCTGCTAAAGGCGAAGAAATTGAGCGCCTCGCTCTTATGGATACGCTTACCGAACTATATAACTCGCGCACCTTTTTGAAGGAAATCAAAGACGAGTTAAAGCGTGCTAAACGCTACAAACGACCGGTAGCGGTTTGCATGATTTCTATTGA
This sequence comes from Actinomycetota bacterium, assembly GCA_903970355.1. GTDB lineage: Bacteria > Cyanobacteriota > Vampirovibrionia > Obscuribacterales > Obscuribacteraceae > CAJCIF01. The sequence continues at coordinate 7,594 of CAJCIF010000322.1, read as the reverse complement.
TAACTTCCGAGATATCCATAAGCAATATGGAGCCCTTACTTCTGATGCCGTGCTCAAAATAATTGGCGGTGTTTTGCAGGGTGCCATTCGGGACGTTGATATTCCAGCACGTTACAGTGGTGAAGAATTTTCGATCATTTTGCCGGAAACCAATTCAGCTGGTGCGGCCATAGTGGCAGAGCGCATACGCCAGCGTATCGCCGCCCAAACAATTTCTCACAACTGGCACAACTTAAAAGTGACAGCCAGCCTGGGTCTGGCGGCATTCCCCGCCCATGCCCGCGAGCACGATGAACTGGTAAACAAATCGATTCAAGCGCTCGAAATGGCAATGCAGCGGGGCGGCGACCGCGTTTGCAGCGTTTAGCTTCAAACACAACCACTTCCGTAAATCTTTAGCCTTCCATAAACATCATTTCCATAAGCATCGTTTCCGTATTGCTCTCAATACGGGTCGGTTTCGAAAGGGTTAGAATGAAACGTTCTGGCCCCTTGGAGTGCTTCGAGCGGGCTGAATTGAGTCGTATGGAGATGTAGCAGCGCCAATGGCTAGGCAAAGGAAACCGCTTGATTTCTTGACGGAGACACGCTGGGATTGGAAAGCAATCGCTGTCGTGGTGGCATTCGTAGGCTCTTTACTAACGCTGTTTCAAGTAGAAACGCAAAGCAGGCTGGATGAGTTGCAGAAGCTTGCCAACTTGCCGCCGTCCGAATTGCACGAGCAGATTCAAACAAAAGCAGAATCGCAGTCGGACTGGAAAAAGATGAACAAGTTCGAGCAAGACGACCTGATCAAACAGCTTACCGATGAAGCACAAATTGCCAATAATATTCAGATCATAGGCAAGTATCAAAAGTACGTCATATTCACAAGTCTCAAGCTGGGACTCGACCTGCGTGGTGGCAGCCAACTTGTTCTGCAAGCCATGCCCGCACCACCGCTGGTGCCGGAAGTAACTCCGGAAGTGATGCGGGGTGTGGAAACGGTCATCAACAATCGCATTAACAGTTTGGGCGTTTCCGAAACGATCATTCAGCGCTCAGGCAAAGACCGGCTGATCGTCGAAATGCCCGGCATAAAAGATCCTCAACAAGCAAAAGATCGCATCGGTACGACGGCTCTATTAGAGTTCAAAGAGTTGGCTGAAACACCGGACGGTACTAGAGTTTGGAAGGATGTCGGTTTAACCGGCGCCGATTTCAAACATGCCCAAGCCGTTCCTATGGGAGGCGGCAATGTCTGGCGTGTAACTTTTGAATTCAAACCGGACGGCGCCAAAAAATTCGGCGAGCTGACATCGCGTCTCGTTGGCAAACCAATCGGCATTTTCCTGGATGGTGTGCCAACAGAAAGAGATGAAGACGGGTTGCCGATGTCGCCTGAAAAATATCGTGGCGTCAATGTGAGAGAACCGATTCTCGCCGGCTCCGGTGAAATCACCGGCAATTTTTCAAAAGAGCAGTCTGTTGATCTAGCCGTTAAGCTCAATGCCGGTGCCCTACCTGTGCCGATTCGTATTATCGAAGAACGAACAGTAGGCGCAACTCTAGGACAAGACTCGATTCAGAAAAGTCTTGTTGCCGGTGTGGTTGGCATTGCCATGGTTATGCTTTTTATGATTGTGGTTTACGGTTTGCCGGGTCTTGTCGCTGATGCCGCGCTTATTCTTTATGCGCTTGCCACCCTTGCTATTTTCAGAGGTACACCGGCTACACCACCCATTACCCTCACCTTAGCCGGTATAGCTGGTTTCATCCTTTCCATAGGTATGGCAGTTGACGCCAATATCCTCATTTTTGAAAGAACTAAGGAAGAATTGAGAGGCGGCAAATCTCTGTTTACAGCGATTGAACATGGCTTTTCGCGAGCCTGGCCCTCCATTCGCGACAGTAACTTCAACAGCTTGATTGCCTGCACGGTACTCATGCTCTTCGGCACATCGATTGTGAAAGGCTTTGCTGTAACGCTGGCTATCGGTGTGTGCGTATCGATGTTTACAGCGGTTACTGCAACGCGCACGCTCTTGCACCTCATACCGAAGCAATTCGGATTGTTTGGTCAGCAGGGTGGTGCTAAATCAGCTCCGCTCAAGAACAAGGAGGCCTAAGTAAGGTGCGTATAGATCTTGTTAAGTATCGCTGGCTCTGGTTCGGCATTTCTCTTGCGATTTTGGTGCCTGGCCTTATCGGTATCATCGGTTGCCTCATGCAATTTCATGCGCCGCTCAAACCGGGTATAGACTTTACCGGCGGTTCGATTTTGCAATATCAATTTGAGAGCAAGGCTCCGCCTGATCTCGATGCTGTTCGTAACATTCTTGCAGCCAGGAATTTCCCCGGTTCGCAAGTGCAACTTGCTACTATTGCTGGTGGCAATGTTGTCGTAATGCGCACGCGCGCAATTGACAATGAAAACGAAAAGCGTCAACTCGACGATGAGCTCACTCAGAAACTAGGACCTTTCAAAGTCTTATCGGTAGACAAAGTGAGCGCAACCGTTGGTCCGGAATTGCTCGCCAATGGTCTGGTGGCACTAACCATCACTTTCGCCATGATGATTCTCTATATCTCATGGACGTTTAAGTTGGATTACGCCGTTTGCGCCATCATTGCCTTGCTCCATGATGCCCTTGCTCTTTGCGGCATCTTTGCCATTCTTGGACTTGTGCTCGGTAAGGAGGTGGACAGCCTCTTCATAAGTGCCATTCTGACTGTGATCGGTTTCTCAGTGCACGATACGATTGTCGTTTTTGACCGAATAAGAGAAAACGCCAAATACGTTGGTAGCAAAGGTGTAGACCCGCAAACCGGGAAGGAATTCAAGAAAACTTTTGGTGATGTGGCTAATGACAGCGTCAATCAAACGCTTGCCCGTTCCATCTATACGTCCTTTACGGTTATCATCACGCTCACCTCTCTCTATTTACTGGGAGGGGTTACAACCCGCGATTTTGTGCTTGCCATGCTTATTGGCATCATTTCCGGGACGTACTCATCTATTTTCAATGCTAGCTGCCTTCTGGTACTATGGCGCGAGCTCAAAGGTAGACCGCGACAAAAACCGGCTTAAAGTAGTAACTTTTGGCAATTTGACGGCTCTTGAGGTCTGTCGGATAGAATGAGTAATTGTAATGAGTAATTGTAATGAGTAGTTCCGGGGATGCAGTTCGACGCCTGATTGGACCGTTTGCAGTGTCAGTTTTCTCAAGGAAGTGTGTGTGATGGCGGAAGAAGAAAAAGGCTTGCCTCTGTCGGATGAAGAAAAATGGGAAATATTGACGCGCCCCGAAAAGCTGGGTGAAATACTTCTCAAGCAAGGCAAGATCTCTCTCCACCAACTAGAGGATCTCATAAAGCAGCAAGAGAACTCGGGCATGCCCCTTGGTGAATTGATTTTGTCCAAAGGCATTATGTCCCGTACCGATTTACTCACGGCCTTAGACTGGCAGCATAAGACAGACCAGGTCATTATCGATTCGTTGACTGAGATGATCAAAGCCCAGAAGAAAGAAGGCGGCAAGTAGTAGCTTGCCACTGCCACTGGTGACATTAAAGTGACTTGCTTTCTGCTTCAAGTGAAAGCAACTCTAGCGCCGCTGTCGTTCCGCGCCGGCTTAACTTTTCGTCCGTGTCAGAAAAAACCTTCGTCCGTGTCAGCAAAACCTTCGTTCCGTGTCAGCAAAACCTTCGTCCGTGTCAGCAAATTTTCCGACCGTCAGCGTCCTACCTCCCTCTTTTTTCACAACGACTACCTGCCCGAATTTGATCCAGACTTCGGACACCTAGTTGAAACTGTTTTGGGGAGCCCCTTTCGGGCTGCTTGCGGAAACTATGACTACTTGCGAAAACTATTACTAATAGTGGATTTGGAAAAGTGTCTCTGAAGCGTCACATGATAACCATGGTTCTTGGCAATCTCTGGGTAGGGCTGATTTCTAGTCGATCGTTCCAATTTTCTTCATGCTTTTGGCTGGGTTAAACGGGATAGAATATACAAAAGCCCAACTCAGAATATAGCTTGGAGAAACGCAAATGCCCACCAAGACAGAAAAACACTTATATCCAACCCACATTGATATTCCGGAATCTACCCGCGAACAATTGGTTGAACTGCTCAATAAGAGCCTGGCAACGACCCTTGATTTGTACAGCCAACTAAAACAGGCTCATTGGAATATTAAAGGACCCAATTTTTATCAACTCCACCTCCTTTTTGATGACTCCGCAAGCGCTATTTTCGAATTTATCGATTTGATCGCTGAGCGGATCACCACCATCAGTGGTATCGCTCACGGTACAGTACGCAACTCTGCGTCTGGTTCCATACTGCCTGAATATCCTAGTCTTCCACTCAGTGAGCAAGAACATTTGAAAGCAGTCACCGAGCGCCTGGCTGCCTATGCCAAGCACGTGCGTGAAGGAATCGAAAAGGCGGACAATCTCGAAGAACCAACCACTGCTGATTTGTACACGGAAATTTCCAGAGCGGTTGACACCAAACTTTGGTTTATTGAAGCGCACCTTCAACACTAAACACACGTTCGCAGTTCCAAAAAGCCCCGGTTTTACTGGGGCTTTTTCTTCTAGAGCATAAATCATGGTTGAGACAGACAATAAAGAAGAGCTTGAACTTGAGGATTTTGCCTACGATCTTCCCGAGCGATTAATCGCCCAACATCCCTTAGGTGTAAGACATGAATCTCGCTTGCTTTATTTGAATTGCGGCACAAAAGCCTTCTCACATCACGTTTTTAAAGATCTGCCCAGTTTATTGAAACCATCTGATCTCATTGTCGTTAATGACACTCGAGTCATCCCGGCGCGCCTTGTTGCCCAAAGAGAATCGGGCGGCATTATCAAATTGTTGCTCATTAAACCAGATGCTGTTAAACCATCGCTCTGGCAAGCAATCGGCTCACCATTGAAGCGGTTGCACGCCGGAGAGACGCTCACCTTGTTAGGTGGCAGCCACAAGCATGAAGTCAAAGTAGCGGACATCTATTTGGATGAAGACGGTCAAAAGCGTCTTTTATTGGATCTTGCATCCGCCAATCGCGTATTTGAAATTCTGAAGGAAGTTGGCTATGCGCCTTTACCGCCCTATATTTTACGAAAGGAATATTCTCGAACGGAAATGCACAAACTCCTTGAAGAAGATTCAGAAGAGGAGGGTACTTTCACTGAAGATGAAGTAGCAAGAGCTGACGATCTAGGCCGGTATCAAACCGTTTATGCAAAGGAGCCTGGTGCCGTAGCCGCTCCCACTGCCGGCTTGCATTTTTCAAAAGATGTACTCCAGGAACTCGAATCAAGAGGTAATGAAGTGATTCGCATTACCCTTCATGTCGGACCTGGAACGTTCAAGCCTATCACCGGATCTGTTACCGAACACACAATTGAATCCGAGCGCTACTCCATATCTAAAGCCTCAGCTGAAGTCATTAACAAGGCTAAGAAAGAAGGCCGGAGAGTGGTAGCTGTCGGAACAACATCTTGTCGAGCTCTGGAATCTTCTGGCACCGGCAATGAAATAGTTGCCACCGATAACGGTGCCACATCCCTGTATATTCAACCGGGCTATAAATTCCGGATTGTTGATGGATTAATCACAAACTTCCATTTGAGCAAATCAAGCCTGCTTGTCTTGGTATCCGCATTTGTGGGTCGGGAAGCTGTGCTGAATGCCTATCGCGAGGCGGTAAGTAAAGAATATCGTTTTTACAGTTATGGCGACGCCATGCTCATTATTTAGCTCTTGACCGCCTGATTGATAAGTTCTAAAGCTCTCTCTACGGACAAATAGAACCTGTAGAGATTATAGTTCTATGAGATCCTGGGAATTTGCTTTATGAAACTCGACATCGACATTTTCGATCAAGCCAGACTGGAGACCTATGTCTCTAAGCGGGCTGGCGAAACGAAAGCAGGACAGAGTCTTAAACTGCTCGGTTCAACCGATCCAAACAAGTTCGCAAAAAGTCTGGCGGACCTGAAAAAATCTGGTGTCCGTTACGCAATTATCCTCATACCAGAAGATATCGGACCCCGCGCTAATTTAGGGCGACCCGGAGCAGATGAAGCACCGGAAGCTTTTCTCAAATATTTCCTCAATGTGCAAGCCAATCGTTTCTTTGAATACGACAAGCTTTGCCTGATTGGCAATGTAGCACTTACCGACCTTATAAAAGAAGCGAACGAACTAAAGCCGTCGCAAATCGACGAAATGAGAACATTGTGTGCTCGAGTCGACGAACGTGTCGTCCCCATCATCTGCGAAATTGCAAAGGCAGGCTTTGAGCCGATTGTCATCGGTGGTGGCAACAACAATTCCTTTCCAACCCTTAAGGGGCTGGCAGAAGCTTTTAATGAACAGCGCGCTGGAACCAGGTTTTCGGTAGTTAACTGTGATCCTCACGCTGATTTCCGGATTATCGAAGGACGACACAGCGGCAACGCCTTCACCTATGCTCACGAAGCGGGCCTGTTGAAAAAGTATTGTGTCCTTGGCTTACATGAAAACTACAATTCAGAAGATATGCTCACCCGATTGGACGAAGCAGATTTTCGCTACTTTCATTATGAGGATTTTGCTGTACGGCAAGAATCTGCATTTGAAGAGGAAGTGATGGCTGCGATCGATTATTTGTCCGATGGAGAATTTGTGGGCTGCGAGCTGGATATAGATGGCATAGCTTATGTTCCGAGCAGTGCGATGACGCCGTTTGGGATTTCACCTGAACAGGCAGCCTATTACATTCATGCTGTTGCCGCTTGCTTGAATGTACGTTATCTCCATTTGTCCGAAGGCGCACCAAAATGCGTTACTGATGACGGAAGCAGGCGAGTTGGCAAGATTCTCACACTTATGGTGGTGACATATTTGAAAGCAAGGGAAGACTATTCGTCTAACCAAGTGCCTAGCCTTGGTAAAGACGAAGCGAACGTATGTGAAAGAGGTAGCAAATGAGCAAACCTGCTGTACTCTGGATTCGCGATGGTGTCTTGATTGAACGCATGCACATGAATGCTGTCGCTTTCGCTTTTGCTTACTGGTTGTATGCAGATCCAATCGCTCGTGAGGAAATAAATTTCACAGCGCTTGTCCAATTTGGTTTCGACCGTTCCGGTTATTCTTGCGCAGAAAAGATTCGCCTTTTCAATGAGGAACGCGAGCCGGCTGTGAAAGATATTGAGGGTGCCACTTCCTATTACAACGAACTGGCTCCAAGAGCGGGAAGATATTGCCGCTACTTTCCAGGCATGGTTGGACTATTAGAGGAATTGAAATCTGCTGGTTGTATTCATTTCATCACATCTGCCGTTGAGCAGGAAGTATTGGACACTTGGTTGAAGGGAACCCAGGCTCAAGAAATATCGCATTTGCTGAAAGAATCACTCGGCAAACGGCCCACGATTAGCAAAGGTGAAAAGCATTTCGAATACGTATATAGCAATTTTGGAAACCCCGAGATGATCATGGTTGCAGATGCACCAATGGAAATCAAAATGTGCCAGGGGCTTGCCGACAAATTCAAAATCAAAACGATAGCCTTTGCCAACGTGATATCTGTCGACAAAGTGAAAGAAGGAATGG
>CAJCIF010000321.1 GCA_903970355.1 Actinomycetota bacterium | reverse complement strand
CCATTTTCGTTTCAGTGCTGCGTTCTTGTTCAAGAAATAAAACGCGGCTGATGTCAACCCTAGTACGCACCAGGTCACAAAAAACACCATAAAACGATCTTCGTGATTCATGGAAGCATTCTATTCCAGCGACTACTGACATCGCGATCTTGTCCAGTAACTATTAATGTTTCCGCGGTCTTAGCGTGTCAATATCTATGTGATCGAACGGACAACGCCGCCTTCTACTCTAAGGGCAGCTCCAGTCGTGGCTGAGGCACGCTCGCTGACAACATATGCCACCAGGGCTGCTACCTCTTCGGAGCTGGCAAATCTCTGTATAAGAGAAGATGGCCGCATCACTGAGAAAAATTCCTTCTCTACTTCATCTCTACTAATACCTTTCGACTTAGCTGCTTGAGATATAAATTCCTCAACACCCTCAGTGAGAGTTGGTCCGGCAAGTACCGAATTTACCGTGATATTCTTGCCTTTCACTAATTCCGCTAAGCCGCGTGCCAATGCAATTTGGGCTGTTTTCGTAACACCATAATGGATCATCTCCGATGGAATATTCACGCCAGACTCACTTGATATGAAAACAATCCGGCCCCAATTGCGTTCGATCATGCCCGGCAAATAGGCACGACTAAGTCGAACTCCGCTAAGAACGTTCAGTTCGATTATCTTAAGCCAATCATCATCGGTGATGTCGAAAAAGTCACTTACTTCATAGACACCAAGATTATTGATCAGTATGTCAACATCGGCATGCAGCTTGGCAGTCGATGTTGCACCATTTGCGGTGCCAAGGTCTTCCGAGAGTCCTATCAATTTAGCATCGGGATTCGATTGGCGTATTTTCTGAATTGCCTGTTGAACACGATCTTCCGTACGGCCATTGACTATCACCGTCGCTCCTTCCCGGGCAAGTTCGTCGGCTATGGCATACCCGATACCAGCCGTTGAACCACTGACAAGGGCTACTTTGCCTTTTATAGCTAAATCCATATAGAGTTTCACCGCGCGTGAGGAGAACAATCATATTATTCCAGAGCGGCGAGACATTTGGGTTTTGCTTCCTCAGGCTTGACAATATTTAGCTATTTTGCTAAATTGATAATTATGAAAGATCCAACGATTATCTTCCGAGCCTTAGCGGACCCGACCCGCAGGCAAATTCTCAAGGCACTCAAAGAGAGTGATTTGCGCGCCGGCGAGATAGTAGATATGTTCACAATGTCTGCTCCTTCGGTATCCCGGCACTTAAGCATCCTCAAAGCAGCAGAGTTGATTAGCGAGCGGCGTGATGGCAACTCGATAATCTATCACCTGCATGCTGAGCAATTAGCGTTGTGCCTGAGTGAGTTCATAAGCACGGTTTGTCCGATGGATACGGTCCAACGCAAAAAGAAACGATCATGAACGTTGCCATTGCAAGAATGATCAAGGGAGGCCAACATCATGAAATTCCCTGTAATAATCGGACTTATACACAGACGCGTTCTCGTTAACTTTCGTGTGAAGCCGGAATTTATTCAACCTTTGTTGCCAGATCCATTCAAGCCGAAATTGTTGAAAGGATGGGCCATGGCTGGCATTTGTTTGATTCGACTTGAGCAAATTCGTCCAGGCTGGATGCCGGCTCCGATTGGATTGTGCAGTGAAAATGCTGCTCATCGCATTGCAGTTACCTGGATGGATAAAGAAAATCAATTACAGGAAGGCGTCTATATTCCTCGCCGTGACAGCAATTCCTTCATCAATCATCTCGTAGGCGGAAGGCTGTTTCCAGGGGAACATCATCGCGCCGACTTTCATGTACATGATGATGGCAAAGCTGTGGAATTGAGCGTGCATGGCTTGGACGATTCTCTATCCGTAGATGTGCGTGGGCACGCAACAGATAGTTTGCCGTCGACATCCCTTTTCTCGTCATTGCAAGAAGCTTCCGATTTCTTTAAATTCGGCTCGTTGGGATATTCAGATACAGCTTCAGGCACCCACCTGGATGGCATCTCTCTTTTAACTAAGCACTGGGAAGTTAAGCCATTGCGTATGGAGTTCGTGCATTCGAGCTTCTTTGCAGACCCGGAAAAGTTTCCCGAAGGAAGTGTTGAGTTTGACTGCGCACTCGTCATGCGAGACATTCAACACGAATGGCATGCCGCTCCGGAAATGCAACTAAAGAAGTTCGCCTGAAGGACACACACTTTTAGAGAAAGGTTAATAAATCAAGAAAATTTGCGCCCGTTCGGCGCCCTGATTTGCCCGCTGGTGGACCTTTTTAGATTTGTTCATTAGTTTTGAACTATTGCACTTACCTCCAGATTCCGCTATATTGATATAAGTAATGCAAGTTGAATAAATACCGCTAATAGGCGAAAGCAATCGGATCGATTGCCTGACCGTTTGAGCGGCAATTTGAATTTAGCTCTCTGAATGCCAAAGGAGGCACTATGTCAGTCACAGAAAAAGAAATCAAAACCGAAGAAAGCACCTGCAACACAACCGCAAGCTCGTGCTCAACTGAAAAAGAAAAAGCACAAGAAGCAGTAACCAAACCAGCTGAAACCACTGCAACCGCTGCAGAAACCACAAAGAAAAACAGCTCCTGTTGCGGCTAATTTTCACAAAGTACTCAAATAAAGACTCGGAGATTACTTCGAGTCTTTATTTTTGGCAGTCAATAAATGACGATTAGCTCGCCGCAGCGAGTTCTTCCTTGTATGCATCGATGATCGCTGTGATGAGCGGTCCAAATTTGTCCTTGAGTTCATTGCAACGTGTGTGATTTTTTAGTTCAACACCTTTGCGTTCACTGCGTATTAGACCTGCCTCTCGCAAAATCTTGAAGTGCAAAGATAATGTGGATTTGGCTAATGAGTTAGTGCCGACGTTCGTGAAAGTCGAGCAGTTCAAGGAACAATCGGCATTCATCAACTGAAGGTATATCTGCACGCGTACCGGGTCCGAAAACGCATACAAAATGCCCTGAACCGTTATCTCGCTTAATGATGGATGGAAAAGAGGTCTCATTACAGAGCCTATTTGACTTCCCGTGACTACTTCAATAGTTCCACTATAGTGAACTTTCCGCTAATTTGCAATCACTATTTGAGCCGAAGCGCGCCCAAAAGCACCGAATACGATACCATATGGGATTTGTTTCAAAAACGATTTCGGCAGGCAACTGTTAATATAGTGCGGCAAGTTTATTTACTGGAGCAATGAATGTCCTTAGTTACGACAATTCTGGTTGCAATTAACATCGTTATTTTTCTATTGATGTATAAAGCGAATCCAGCATATTTGTGGGAGCCGTCCACCAGCCTCATGTTGCCGGCCGGTGCAACCTATGGTCCTCTCGTATTTGAGGGGCAAACGTGGCGCATGGTATCCAGTAGTTTTGTTCATATCGGTGTTTTTCACATTGCCATGAATATGTTTGCGCTGTTAAACATCGGTTCTTCAATTGAGCGGCAAATTGGAGCGTTGAAGTACCTCATCATCTACTTAATTTCGATGATCACCAGTGCTCTCCTCAGTATTTACGCGCAACCATATTCCATAAGCGCAGGAGCATCCGGCGCAATATTCGGATTGCTCGGTGCCCAGCTCGTTGGCATAACGGCGCTATGGAAAGTCTTAAAGAAAACCGAGTTGATAAGTATGTTCCTAACCGATGCAATATGGATCGGTTTGTACATTGGCATCGGATTCTTCATACCTCACCTCGACAGCTATGGTCATCTTGGTGGAATAATTGGCGGTATCTTGGCTGCGATTGCACTCTTGCCACTAACATCCAATCACAAGCTTCCCAATATCTTCAACATAGCGGCAGTGGCGGCCCTTTGTTTTCTTGTATTCGGCGCTTACCAGCTTACGGAAACAAAAATCAAACAAGCGGCATCAACTATGACGCCTGCGCAGATAGAAGCAATCGACAGCATGCGAAAAAAGGAGAATCGTCCTTTTTGGTTTTCCACAAATTTTTCTTCTCCAACTGGATTGCTGGGACCTGCTTGTTTGCAGGTAGCCGATTACCAAACAGCTTTATCTATGGCAAATGAAGGAGTGACGCTCCAAAGTAACGACGGTAATGCCTATTACACGCGCGCTCTTGTTGAAGAGAAATTCAATCACCACGTGGAGGCATTGGCTGATGTCACTAAAGCGCTCTCGCTTAAACCGGGCGAATACGATTTCCTCATCTTGCGGGGCCGGATCAAACTTGCTATGAGAAAAGCAGACGAAGCGTTGAGCGACGCTCATCTAGCACTAAAAGAAGAGCGCAAGAACCACACCGAAGCCTTTGACTTACTAGGATGTTGTTATCTGGCAAAGGGAAATCCGAGAGAGGCGGTAGCGAGTTTCAATAAAGCTATCCATGATGATGACCATAGTGGGCCTGCTTTTTACCACCGCGCCATGGCCCATGAAAAGCTTGGCGAAAAGATCAAAGCCGAACAAGATAAAATCCGAGCCCAAGAACAGAATTACGTTCCTACCTC
>CAJCIF010000320.1 GCA_903970355.1 Actinomycetota bacterium | reverse complement strand
CCCTTTGTGGTGGCCCTAAAAATGGGGGCCATGTCACACCGCCATGCCCACCGACAATTGAACTTTTTGCACCTTTGAATCGTAATAATCACATGCCACTGAAAACAAGGTGCATCTTACAGAACTAGGTGAACTTGTAAGATCATTTTGGTTGAAGATCCCACAGTTAAAAGACCATATCGAATTGGACGAATTCGTTATTATGCCGAATCACTTGCACGGTATTCTTCGGATTACTGATGAACTCATCCCTTTAAAATCAAAATCCCAAGCCTCTTCTCAATCATCAGGAATAAACTCTACTGAACCGGGAAGCATTGCCACCATCATTCGATCTTTTAAAGCAGCATGCTCAAAAAGTTCGGGACATTCGAATGTTTGGCAACGAGGCTTCTACGAGCAAGTAATTCGAAGTGAGGCTGCTCTGCTTTCTTTGCGACTATACATACAAAACAATCCAATTAAATGGCATTTGAATGAGTTGTACAATGAGAAGCACTAATCAGGCACCGTCACCGCAGTTGCTGGTTTGAAAATCTCGGAGCGGTTGGCGATAAACTCCTTCAAGGTCATTGCAGGTGTCCCTGTTAGTTTTTCTACAGTATCCGTGAAGCGATCATAACGACCGTCCGCGTGTAGGCGAGCCATCGTGCCTATATGATGCTTCACATGCTCTGGTAACCCACCCGTTTCCAGGCGCTCCTTCACCCACTTCTCGTTAGGCTCATCGACATAAGTTACCTTGCGGCCAAGGGCTTCCGAATACTCTTTGGCCATTTCAGTCATGTCGCGTGACTTTGCGCCTGTTAATTCGTGTACTTTTCCTATGTGCTGGGAAGGGCTTTCCAAAATAGCGGCTACTACTCTAGCTACGTCTTCTGCAGCAATTGGAGATGTTCGCCCCTTACCAAAAGGCAGTCGTAATGTTCCATCTTTGGCAATCGATTCGGCGGCCCATGAGGAAAAGAAAAAGTTATCCAGAAATACAGTCGGACGAACGTGAACTACAGGCAATCCAGACCAATTCAAAGTTTGTTCAGCCAGCCAATGTAAGCGCTGCTGAGGCGATTCCGTCATCTTTGTCAGGCTCATTTCTGATACAGACATCTGAGACATGTTGACGAGTACTTCAAGGTTTCCTAGCTCAAGAGCTGCAGCTCCCATGATCACTGTTGCCTCCAAATATGGTGGCGACACGCTCATGCCGAAGTAAACGCGTTTGCAACCTTGCAACACTCTTACTACATCATTGGGTTTGGTTAGATCGCCGATTACTACCTCGGCACCCTTGGCTCGCAAGGCTTCGGCACGCTCGTCATCACGGTATACCATCGCTCGCACTGGCAGGTCTCTATTTCTTAGTTGTTCGACAATTAAACGCCCAACTGCGCCTACTTTGCCTGCAGCACCGGTAACAAGAATAGGATGTTGAGAGGTCATGGGTACTCCTTGTAATAGTTCGACCAATAATACTCGGAAATACGATTAGAGGGTGGGCATGGCAATGCCATGCCCCTACGTTAGCTTCGGGTCGAGCAATTCCGAAACCGGCAATTTCGGGTCGAGCAATATCGAAACCGGCAATTAGTTTCAGGTTGAGCAATTCCGAAACCGGCAATTAGTTTCGGCCCTAAACAGTGCGCTCTGCAAGAGAAAGTTGTCCGCCTACTAGTGAGCCAAGGCAAGTGCGAATTTGGCGTTCGTCGTCGTTTTGCACATCGTCTTTTAATTGCAAAATTGAATCTGTAAGAATGGATGGTGCGAGGGGCTGAGGTTTGCCGACGAATATTTTCTCGTAGGAAGTTTGCGTCAAGCCTTCTTCGGCGGTGAGCAATTCTTCGTAGAGTTTTTCACCGGGGCGCAATCCGATAAACTCGATTTTGATATCTTGTCCGGGACGCAATCCCGAGAACTTGATCAGGTCGTTGGCGAGATCAACAATTTTTACCGGCTTGCCCATATCCAAAACAAAAATTTCGCCACCCGCTCCCAGCGCACCAGCCTGCAGAATTAACTGCACAGCTTCGGGGATCAGCATGAAATAGCGTGTTGCTTCGGGATGCGTTACTGTCACTGGACCACCGGCAGCAATTTGATTGCGCCACAACGGAATCACTGAACCGCGAGACGCCAAAACGTTTCCAAATCTCACTGCCACATATTTTGTTTTGCTGCGCGAAGCTACATCTTGCACAACCAATTCAGCGATTCGTTTTGTAGCACCCATTACTGAAGTTGGATTGACGGCTTTGTCACTTGAGACAAGTACGAATGTTTCAACGCGATATTGATTGGCTAAGTCTGCGACAACTTTTGTGCCGAACACGTTGTTTGTGATCGCTTCAGGCACGTTAGCTTCCATAAGAGGAACATGCTTGTGCGCGGCGGCATGAATAACAACTTGCGGACGAAACTTCTCGAATATATTGGCCATGCGGGTTTCATCGCGAATATCAGCAATGACCGGAATCAGCTTTACTGGTTCTGGTCTTGGCTTTAACTCTTCTACAATCATGAATATGGAGTTCTCGCCTTTGCCCAACAACAGAATTGTTTTGGGTTGATATCTCATGATCTGGCGGCATAGTTCACTGCCGATCGAACCACCGGCACCGGTAACTAGAACTGTCTTACCTTCTAAATATCCAGCAATTGAAGCATTGTCCAGTTGCACCGGATCTCTGCCCAGCAAATCTTCCAGCGATACTTCCCGCAGTTGATTGACACTGACTTTGCCATTAATCAACTCAAACAAACCAGGCAATATGCGCGTTTCAACTTCGGCTTCGCGGCATACATCTACAATGCGCCGAATTTCTGAGGCCGGCGCCGATGGCATCGCAATAATAACCTGGTCAATGGACAAATCTTCGGCAAGGCGCCCGATATCACTAGTGGTGCCAAATACGGTGAGATTGCCAATCCGTTTTTTTAGTTTTTGAGGATCATCGTCAATCAAACCGACAACATCAACGCCGAGATCAGGTCTTTGAACCAGCTCACGCAATACCAATTGACCGGCGTCGCCTGCACCAATGAGGAGAGCGCGTTTGCGAATTGGTTGCCGCCAGTGCCGACGTTGGCGATGTTCTGTTTGCAGCCGACGCAAAATGCGTGGTCCGGACAGAAGCAGAAAGCACAAGCCCAAATTGATGGAAATGATGCCGAAGGATATTTGATTGCCACGCACGGTCAAAATTGAAGAAGCGCGCAAAGCAGTAAGTATCGTCGTGACGATGCCGACCGTGCAGCCAAGCTCCATAATTTCCGTAAGCCCGGTGTAACGCCAGAGGCGGCGATAGACGCCGAACACCCAATTGGCACATAGCTGCATTGCCACCACAAGCGGCGTGAAAATTAGGATCTGTTCGAAGAACGTCTTTGCTATGTGACCGTCAAATCGAATAAAGAACGAGACGATAAACGCTAACGCAATAAGCGCCGCGTCCATAACGATTTGCAGCATTCTCATCCAGCGTATGCGCGAGAGAATGGCCGGGAGTTGTTTTTCCGTAGAGTCCAATCAGTTGCCCCTTAGGTCGCCAACAAAGGAGGTCAAGAAGACGACCTATATTATCACAGGGGCTTGGGTGGTCTTGATTAGTGCATTCGAATCTGCAAAGACATTAAGAAATTCGCAAACGGCCTTTGTTCTTGGTAACCCAGTCGCGAACTTGCTCTTTTGGTAAGCCCATGGCTCTTGCCGTGCCTTTGATGGCATCTTCCTGGCTGACATCCAGATCTACCAATTCGTGATAGCGCTTGAGCGCCTCCATCTTGAGCGGACCGTCTTTGAAGCCCTCAACAGCGCTCTGTAAGAGAGCATTGGCAATCGCGTAGCCCAGACCGGTCGCAGCCAATGCACTGAAGAGGGTCAAACAGTCAAAAGTTTTATAGAGCGCCAGCATGGCAGTGTGTTCACCGGCCGACAAAACACAAAATGCGGAGACGAAAACCCAGGGGTTCAAGCCGAACCTCTCTTGTACGGGCGTTTGTTTTTTCTTTTTGAATATTTCGCCTTTTGGTTTCGGCGCTCCTCCGCTTAGATCAACTTTTTTGGGAGGTGTCAAAACTGCATACGCTCCCATCATGGTAAAGATAAGCAGGTTGGGGCCGAAATAAAATAGAAACGGTTTGTCCGGGCTTTCGAATGGCACGAAGTGCCAGGGGTTGTTCATCATTGCATCGAAAGCTAATACGACCCAGGGAATGGTCAATCCGCTAACGAGAACAAAAATGAAGCGATTGGCTCCAAGACGCGATTCTACTGAAGTGCCGAACACCCAGAGGAAATACATGGCACCAATAAGCGTCCAAAGGTTCATGGTCATGAAATTGGAATAGCTGACCATCGTGCAGATCTCAGACCAGTTCATAGTCTTGGCGGACTCAAATACCTTTTGAGCCTGGAAGGCATTTTGCGCAAACCAGGAGTCACTCCTCGATGCGGCGCCCATGCAGTAGATGACCATGGTGAGGCATATGAGCATGTACGTCATCATTGGCGGCGATTTTTGCTCAGCGAAGTTGATTTTTCGACTTTCTTGTTGTTGGTACATAATCTCTGCTCGTATTGGCGGGCGCACGAAAATACAGGGCTAAATTCAAATTACCACGTTGACGAGTTTGTCTTGCACCACAATAACCTTTCGGACTTGATGTCCAGTTATTTTAATTTGGATTTTTTCGTCCTTCAGTGCAAGCTCTTCAGCCGCTTTAGCTTCTATACCCCGTGGCACGTGCTTCTTGCTTACGATTTTGCCATTTACCTGAAAAACGAGCTCAATTTCATCATCGATGGTCAGTGCCGCCTCAAAACTCGGCCAGCTTTGAGTATGAATCGTTTCTTTATCGGACGCTGCAAAGCCAAGTTGATGCCATAGCTCTTCCGTAATGTGAGGGGCCATTGGTGCCAGCAAAAGCAATATGCTCCGGAACGCAAAGGTGAGAAGGGCAATGTCTACGGGCGAGAAAACACTGGCATTGGTGCCATTCGATTTGCCATTGCTTT
>CAJCIF010000319.1 GCA_903970355.1 Actinomycetota bacterium | reverse complement strand
CACGAACAGATGCTTAAAGACGGCATTGTCGGTGGTGTCGTATTTTTCAAACCGAATGCCGAGAATCTAAAACAAGTAATCATGCTAGTCGATGCAACTTCTAGAGCAAGTTACCACGCACCAGTTCTTTCTATAGACGAGGAAGGCGGGGCTGTTCAAAGATTTGATGATGTCTTAATTCCGTTGCCTTCCGCTATGGCACTGGCGGCCGCAAAAGAAACCGCTCTTGCTCTCTGGCAAACAGCAAGCATCTCTGGTGCTCAACTGGCAGCGATCGGACTTAACTGTGTTCTGGCACCAGTCCTAGATGTTTTCCGTAACGCGGAAGGCGCAGGAATCTGTACCCGTTCTTATGGCAGTGAGCCTATGGGAGTAGCGCAGTGTGCCGGGATGGTCGCCGATGCCTATATTCAATCTGGCATCGTTCCGGTTGGAAAACATTTTCCTGGCCATGGTTCCGTCAATGTGGATTCTCATTTTGGGCTCCCCGTCAACGAAAGCGAAACGGAAGACTTATGGGAGTTCGATCTCTTTCCTTTTCGAGAATGCCTGAAACCGGAAGGTTATCTAAAAAAACTGGGTGCCATTTTGGTTGGTCATATCTGGCTCAGTCACATAGATCCGGAACCTTTGCCGGCCTCTCTATCGGAGCGCGTAATTGGTGGCATCTTGCGAGACTTCCTGAATTTTGATGGACTTGTGATGTCCGATGACATGATCATGCAAGCCATTAGAGACAAATGGACTCTTGAAGAAAGCTGTCTTATGGCGCTTAAAGCTGGTGTCGACCATTTACTTGTCTGTACCAGTGCCGAAGAAACTAAATCCGTTCACAAATATCTGTTGAAGGCCCTGGAAGATGGCCGACTTACAGAAGCGGAAGTACAAAAATCCATTCAGAGAACCGATGCGCTTTTCCCTCGCAAGATTCAGAGTGTTTCAGGAAAAGAGCGGCTTGAAAGTCTCAGTGCAGCATTACCTGAGTGGCGGACTTACATGTTCGATTACTCAAGCAAAGCAATTGCCCTTCTGCGCGGCGAAGTACCCTCACTGAAAGGCAAAGAGTGGATTGTTCTAGCACCAAGCCATGAACGCTATCCTCTTGGTCTTGCAAAACAATTGCAAGAGAGAAAGCCCATTCAACAAAACGACCTCAAGTTTACGGAAAAGCGCTACAGTCTGGACCCGGCATCAAATGAGATAGAGAGCCTGGGGGAATTTTGCCGCGGCAAGAACTGCATATTGCTCACTTTCCGTGCCTGCAACAACAAGGGACAGGCAGCGCTTTCCGAAAAAATAGAATCGCTAGCGTCCGAAACTTTACATATTGCCAGTGACTCTCCTTTTGATGCGGCCATTGCAAAATCGGCCAAAAACTATCTTGCTACCTTCGATCCGTCCGAATTGGCGATGGAAGCAGCAGCTTTCTTATTGCTTGAAGAAAGGCAACCAGTGGGTGTTTGCCCGGTTGATCTCGGTCTCTATGACAGAAAAGGCGCCCAAATTGGGAATATAGTATAAGAGTAAGTGTATTTGTCACTTACAATCAAACTTACTAGAACCTTTCGCGAGTTCAATATGGGAATCGAGCAAAGAAAACAACAATACTTGCAGAGTACCTTTGGCGCGATCGTCATCTTCGCAGTACTAGGTGCCGGCGCTCTCTTCATTGCCACGCACTTTCTCACGCAAGCAGTAGAAGACGCTCTCAAGCCATAGATCTGTTGGTGCTGTAATTAATGTAGGGGCATGGCAGTGCCATGCCCATTTTATATATGAGTGGGCATGGCAGTGCCATGCCCCTACGTTAGCGCCGTAATCATCCGGTCCGTGTGCGTTAGAGCCATCAGTCCCGTGTGCGTTGGAGCCATCAGATCTGTCATACGCATCCGGTTCGTTATTTCTGTGTGGCGCGCTGGAGGCGGTCGGCGATGCCTTGCCACTCGGATGCGGTTGGCACTGCTTCTATAAGGATGCGATCTGCTCCGGCTTGATCGAGGGAACGCAAGGTTGCGTATAAAGCTTCGGCATAACGCTTTGGATTGTTGGACGCTTTTAGCCAGCGATATGCTGATAATATTTCGGGTTGGTCGTCGAATGCCAGAACGGCAAATTTTAGACCAGCTGAGCTTTTGACGAGATTATGCAGCTCTTCTTGCGCCACTACATAGAGTGGCGTCTCGGGAGCGTAATGGGTAGGCAGATCGCCGGGCACATGCACGGTTGGTTTTGCGCTCGGTGCGAGATCCAAACCTGGCATGCCTAGTTGTTGGGCAATTTGTTCGGCAGTGATCATGCCTGGTCTCAATATTTCCGGCTTTCCGCCGCTCAAATTGACGATCGTTGACTCAATGCCAACCTGGCATGGGCCGCCATCAAGAACAAGAGCAATAGCCTCACCAAAATCGTTTGCTACATGCTCAGCTCTTGTTGGGCTGAGCTTGCCGAAGCGGTTTGCAGAAGGTGCAACGATGCCGCCGCCAAATTCTTTGAGAAGTGCCAGTGCAATGGGATGGCTTGGCACCCTTATCGCTACTGTGTCTTGCCCGCCAGTTATGAAATCTTTTGCTTTCTCGGACCTTCGCAAAACCAGGGTCAAAGGTCCTGGCCAAAATGCGTTAGCCAATGTCCAGGCTTCCTGTGGAATGTCTAGGCACCACTCGGAAATGTTTTCGAAGCTGGGCAAATGCACGATAACCGGGTGATTTACCGGCCGGCCTTTTGCCTCGTATAGCTTTTTAACGGCCTCTTCGTTTTGGGCATCAGCTCCCAATCCATAAACTGTTTCGGTTGGAAACGCAACAAGATAGCCCTCTCTCAACAAGCCGGCCGCTTTTGAGATGGCGGTAGGACTAACTGCCATAACACCTAAATTAGCTAATTTCGACAAGGGATGGACTCCGTAGGTTGCCTCTTAACGCCCAGGGATTGGCAGAATCAATTTGAACGGTGACAAGTTTCCCAATCAAAGATTCATCGCCTTCGAAGTTCACGATTTTGTTGGTTCGTGTTCTTCCGGTTAAGCGAGTAGCGCTCTTTTCGCTTCGTCCTTCAACTAAAATTTCAGCACTCTTTCCTAAGTAGCGTTTGTTGCGCCGGTGCGAAACCTCTGCGACAACTGTATTTAAAAACCGCAGCCGTTCATATTTTTCCTCTTCCGGCACTTGCGCCTCCCAATTGGCGGAGGGCGTGTGCTGGCGGGGTGAATAGGCTGCCGTATTGCAAGCATCAAAACAAATTTCTTCCACTAGAGAAACAGTATTCATAAATTCCTGTTCTGTTTCACCTGGAAAACCGACAATTAGATCGGAAGTAATGGCCGCATCCGGAAGACGTTTGCGAATTTTCTCGACTTGTTTTCGGTAGAAATCTACGTTATAGCCACGAGCCATTCTTCTTAGAGTGCGGTCATCACCTGCTTGCACTGGTATATGGAAATATTCGCAAGCTGTTTCAACTTCTGCAACAGCATCAATAATCCCTTCTTGCAGATCGCGGGGATGTCCAGTAATGAAGCGCAAACGCTTGATACTATCTATGGTGCCGGCTCGGCGCAACAAGTCACCAAGGTGAATTTTCGGATCGAGATCATGTCCATATGCGGTGACGTTCTGTCCCAGAAAAGTGACTTCCTTGTATCCAGCCTCTCCCAACTCTTTTACTTCTTGAGTAATTACTTCGAGAGTCCGGCTCTTTTCTCTTCCTCTTACATAGGGAACGATGCAATAGGTGCAGTTGTAATCGCAGCCATAGATGATCGAGACCCAGGCGCTGATGTCGCTTTGTCGAATAACAGGCGTCTCCGGCAAATCTTCAGGCAATTCCTGAAAGACCTCAACCACCGGCGCATTTGATTTCTGCGCTTTTAAAACCAACTCCGGCAGCCTGTGCAGATTGTGCGTACCGAAGACAATGTCTACGTAAGGCGCGCGTTTAACGAGATTACTGCCGGCATCCTGGGCGACGCATCCACCGACTGCGATCATGGCATTCGGTCGTGACTCTTTAATTTTGCGCCAGGCTCCTAGATAGCTGTAAACCTTATCTTCTGCGCCTTCGCGAATTGCACAAGTATTAAGGATCATCAGATCGGCAGACTTCAGGTTGGCAGTCTGGCTATAGCCAATTTCATCCAGCAGACCAAGCATGTGCTCGGAGTCGGACTTGTTCATCTGGCAGCCAAAAGTTTCGATGTACACGCGCTTGGCGGCATCTTCACCTGGCTTTGTTTCGCTCGGTCTGGCAGTTATGTTTAACATGATTCTCTTTGCAGCTCTTAATTCTATCCCTTAAGAGAGTCTGGTCGCAAGAAGCCGGCGCTAAACATGAAGTTATCTGCCCTGACGCCTTTTACGAGGATGTCATCGCCGTACCGTTCGATCCTCGTATTCTTAAGGTTCAGTGCTTCATCGAGAGTTTTGGGAAGCGAACCGGCAACAACCGGAATGGCTTCTGAATCTGCCAGGATTTTCGGCGCGAAAAACCAATTTACTTCATCCACCAGATTTGCATCCAAAAGTGAACCGGCCAACTTAGCTCCGCCCTCACACAAAATTGTATTGATATCCATGTCAAAAAGGTGCTTGAGCACAATTGAGAGGTCTGGAAACCTTCCCATAGGTGGAATCGGAACAAGCTGCACTTTGGATGGATACAATTGGCGCGGTGCTTCGTGCATGTCCTCGCGACAAAAAATCAGTGTTCTTCCTTCCACCTCATCGCTGAACATACGGAGATCGGACTCCATCGGTGTACTCCCCTCAATGACAGCGCGCAGGGGATTGCGGCTGGATTCCAAATCGCGTACGTTCAATTTAGGATTGTCCAGCCGGGCTGTCGCACTTCCCACCATAACGCAATCGAATGTGTTGCGCAGGTGATGTACATGGGCGCGAGCAGCTTCGCCGGTAATCCAACGACTCTTGCCGTTTCGATCGGCAATTTTTCCGTCTAAGGTAGAAGCAAGTTTCAAGCATAACCAGGGGCGGGATCTTTTAATGCGACTGAGGAAGCCGCGATTGATCCAGAGGCTTTCTTCACGACACAGATCAGAAGTAACTTCTATGCCTGCATTTGTAAGCTCTTCAAAACCTTTTCCGGATACAAATGGATTTGGATCGACTGTGGCAGCAACAACATGCTTGATACCAGATGCGATGACACTATTTACGCATGGCGGTGTTTTACCATGATGACTGCAAGGTTCAAGACTGACATAGAGAGTACCGCCTTTAGCGCGCTCGCCGGCTTGCTTTAAGGCGATCACTTCGGCGTGATCTTCTCCTGCTTTGGCATGAAAACCTTCCCCAACCACTTTGCCATTTGCATCCAGCACGACGGCACCAACAACCGGATTCGGACTGGTTCGCCCTTCGCCTTTGAGGGCAAGTTCGATACAGCGCCGCATCCACTTCTCGTGCTGAGAATTTTCAAACTGAGAATTTTCAATCATGATTAGCTTTTACCGGTGCAGATATTTATCGAGCCAGGTTTTCGCTTCTGCCGGATCGCCAAGTTGATACGACAAAAAGGCAAGATGTTTATAAACAAGCGGATTGCTCCAATCAATTTTTACCGAGGTTTTGAAAGCTTGCTGAGCTTCCGACCATTCTTGCTTTTTCTCAAAGCAAAGACCGAGATTGTAGAAAGCTTCGTACATGTCCGGATTCCAGTTCGCTGCTCTTTGATAATTGTCTATAGCAAGCTGCCACTGTCCCGATTTCTGCGCTGAATAGGCCCTATAAAATGCTTCGTTCCCTTCATGCTTTATATCAGGTCTTTCCGTTAGCTTAATTGGTTTGATGTCATCCTGAGTGAGGTCAGCCATTGCTCGTGTGCCCTCTATTGGGGCCGCGACAATTATTTGACATGGGCAGGAAATAGCCATAAAGATGGCGAGACCAATAATTGCTCTTTGCATTTGCAAAACCATTTCAGTTTTAGCTTCAAGTTTCAGCTTCGAGTTTCAGCGACAGATTATAGCGCTGCGCCAAAAACATTATTGGTGTTAATTCGGAACTTCACTTAGAACCGGGTGCTATGCCAAGCATTTCAAGAACTTTCGCCGATCGCGTTGCAGTACCTTTATTCTTGAGACCCGGTCCGAAAAAGTCTTGAGGGCCAGCCTTTACAGTTTTTGCATTAGGATGAAGCATCTGTTCGTAGCCATCTTTTATCCGAACGGTGGTGGATGAATTAGGTCCATAACTGTTTGCCGCCAAATTATATGCCCTTTGATATAGACCCTTCGCTTCAGGAATGTTTCCTTGCATGTGCTCGATTTCAGCGAGCGATTGCAGCGCTGTAACTTGATCTCCCGCGCTTGTGCTTTTTAGCAATTCAGTGAAAGCATTACGAGCCTCAGGAAGCATCTTTGCAGAGTAAAAGGCGATGGCGGCATTTCTGAGGGAAGTGCGATAATGGCTGTCGGATTCCCCAAGCCTTGCTTTTTGCAAACGGGCAATTTCAAGATACTCAGGCCCAACTTCACTCATCTTTCCGCGGTCTTTATAGAGTCCAGCCAGGTAGTTAAGTTCGCTTTCTTCCTTATCAGGCATATTATTGTTTTTGGCAATATCTGCAGCTTTATGAGCGTACTCACTCGCTTTGCTAATTACAGGCGCGATCGAGGCTGCCCCCTGGTACAAGTCAAACAGCACAACCACCGGTGCGT
This sequence comes from Actinomycetota bacterium, assembly GCA_903970355.1. Lineage (GTDB taxonomy): Bacteria > Cyanobacteriota > Vampirovibrionia > Obscuribacterales > Obscuribacteraceae > CAJCIF01. The sequence continues at coordinate 3,739 of CAJCIF010000319.1, read as the reverse complement.
GATCTTTCTCTGCTAATTCGCATGCTTTTGCTTTGAGATCGAAAGCTTTTTCAACATCACCTTTTGCCAGCGCTTCAATGGCTTCGTTGCTATATTTCGTCCAGCTGCCTTCTGTTTCATTTAAGTGAAGAGAAGGAAGCACTTCATTCTCTATGCTCGCTTTCAAATCGGATTTTTTTGCCGGAGTAATATCGCTTTGTGATCCGAAATGAAGTAAATTTGGGAAAAAGTATCCAGTCACCGCTATTGAGGTTGATATCACCGCTAATACCGGAACGACAGTAGTTAATATAAGGCGTTTCGTTTTTGATTGAACTGCTGGTTGTCCCGATTTTCTGAACTTGGCTGGTGTTTTCCCTGCTTGAACGAGGAGCAGATCGCGCTGTAAATCATTGACACTTTGATAACGATCGGCCGGATCTTTTTGAAGCATATTATCAATCAAGATTTCCAGACCCTCACTCAAATCTAGAGTAGGAAATGCTTTACGCACTGGAACAGCTGGTTCGTTTATGTGTTTCAAGACGGTTTTGAGTGGGTTTTCGCTTGTGAATGGTGCCTTGCCCGTAACCATTTCATAAAGGCAGCAACCGAGAGAGTAAATGTCTGAACGCAGATCAAGAGGATTGCCTGAACACTGTTCAGGACTCATGTAATTTGGACTGCCAAAGATGTCACCGGTTTGAGTAAGGTTGGAATCTTGGGCGGTGACTTTTGCTATACCAAAGTCCACTATTTTTACAGTCTCTTCGCCACTGGCATCTTTTACTACAATGGCATTGCTTGGCTTTAAATCCCGGTGAATAACTCCTTTTGAATGCGCGTAAGCGATGCCCTGACATATTTGAGAAAATAATCTAAGCGCATGGGGACTATCGAAGTAGACCTGATCGGAAAGAATGTCGGCAAGACTATGTCCATCTAAAAAGTCCATCAGGAAATAGGGTGTTCCGAATTGCGTTCGTCCCTTTTCGTAAACTCGAACGAGATTGGGATGGTCTAGCAGCCTGGCAGATTCTGCTTCTTGCTCGAATCGTTTAGTCGCACCCTGGTCTCTAAGGAATTCGGGATGCAATACCTTTGCCGCATAAAATTCCTTGGTTGACTCGTTTTCAACTTTGTAGACCGTTCCAACTCCGCCCTGTCCGAGAGTGGAGACGATAATGAGATTGTTCGACAGACGTGCATTTGCTATCGTTACCGGAGCGATCGTTGGAGCAGCAGCAACGGGTCTTTGCATTGCGACATCGCAGTTACAACGAGCTTCAGAAAAGAGCCAGCCCGTAAGGGAACCTTTGGAAGTCTTTACAACCGGCTTGCCGCAGATTGCACAGATCTCTTTTGTTGGATTGTCGGAGGATGATTGAGGGTCCATTGCATTACTTCTTGATGTTCTGGCACATTATGCCACGACCATTGAGCTTTCCTTATTTTGTAGAATCTTTGGAGAGTTTGTCGAGACTTTGCTCAAGGTGCTTGGCGAGTTTTTCAGTATCAGACGAATTAGGACCATAGTTATCGTTAGCCAATTCCATGGCTTTCTTGAAATATTCCTTTCCTTTCACCGCGTGTTGAGCCATGAACTCCAATTCACCCAAATACTGGTATGCCTTTATCTTGTCTGCCACTCCCAGTTTTGGATTTTCCAGAAGTTCATTGAATGCATTTTTGCCTTCCGCATAACTTTTGCCTTTATAAAAGGCATCACCGGCGGTTATAAGTGCTTTTCTATAATCAGAGTCTTCTGTACCAAGTCGATCCCGCTTTAAGTGAGCAATTTCCAGATATTGGCGCCCTGCTTCATCGAATCTTTTAGCAATTTCCAAATAGACACCACGGGATGCGAGATCGCTTTCTTGACGGTCCGGCATCTTATTGTTTTTTGCTAGTTCAGCAGCCTTCAAAATGTATTTACTCTTTGCCTCGACGTTAAGAGCCGCAGTGGCCGTTTGCTCATAAAGTTCGAGCAATTCATCAATTGATGCGTGGTTCTGTTCCGCTATCTCACAGGCTTTTGCTCGTAATCGAAAAACTTCCGGCTTGTTTTGATCGACCATCGCGGTATAGGCATGCGTTAAGTATTTACCCCAAGGTTTATCCACCCTGCTTTTGAAAGTTGGCACCATGTCCAGAGTCCATGCGGTTGCCATTTCCGACATGGAACTACCGGCTTTGTTTCCGTCTTGTGATACGGCTGATTTCTTGCTTACGGTGTTGATTGTCCAATATATTGTGATCGCGACAGTCACCAAGATGAGAACGAGCAGCAGACCAATCGCAATTGCTGCCATCGTTTTTGGCTTGTTCTTCTTGTGAAGAAGAAATGTTGTCCGGGAACCAGACTTGACCGGTGTTTTTCCTGTTTGGATCAGTTTGATATCATGCTTGATCTCATCAATCGTTTGGTATCTTCCGTTTGGTTCTTTGACGAGCATGCGATCGATCATAAGTTCGATCCCCTCGCTTAGTTCCAGATTAGGAGAGGCTTGTCGAATTGGAATGTGAGATTCGTTCACATGTTTGAGCACTGTTTTTATCGGATTTTCAGCAGCGAAAGGCGCATTGCCAGTAGCCATTTCATAAAGACAACATCCCAGAGAGTAGATATCTGATCGCGAGTCGACTGGATTGCCCTGACACTGTTCGGGACTCATGTAGTTTGGACTGCCAAAACCATCTCCACCATTGGTAACGTTCGAATCTGGCGAGGTGATTTTTACTATGCCGAAATCAACTATCTTTACTAATTCCGATCCATCATTATCTTTTACGACGATGACATTGCTCGGTTTGAGATCGCGGTGTACTAAGCCTTTTGAATGAGCATAACCAATACCATCACATATTTGCAAAAACAATTTCAGTGCGTGCGGTTCGTCGATGTAGATTTGCTCGGATATCATCGTGGCAAGGTTTTTGCCGTCTAAATACTCCATGATGAAATAAGGCGTTCCGAACGCAGTTTTCCCCTTTTCATAGATTTTGACCAGATTACGATGGTCGAATAATTTGGCAGCTTCTATTTCCTGATCGAATCTTATTAGGGCTTTCGGATCGCGAACGTATTCAGGATGTAAAACCTTAGCTGCGAATATTTGTTTTGTCGTTTCGTTTTGGACCTTATAGACAGTGCCTACTCCTCCCTGTCCGAGTGTCGAGAGAATGACGAAATTATTGGACAGGCGCGGATTGGAGGGATCGATCTGATCAGTGACTGGGGAACTAACGGTGGAAGCTACGCTATCGCCTCGGAGTTGGCAATTGCAACGTGCCGCTGCGAAAAGCCAGCTTGTGAGCGAGCCCTTGCTTTTGGCGATCGATTTGCCACAAAGAGGGCAAACCTCGTTAGGTTCGGAGAGTTCAGGTTGATCTCGGTCGAGGTCCATGAAAGGTTTCCCTTATTTCTTTCTGATCGGTACCAAACTGTACGTTTGCAAAAAATCTTCCATTTTTTTTCCATTCGCTTTGGCTACCTCATCCTCTACGCGGGGCGGGGTAGTTTTTTTAGAGAGCTTATTGGCACTTTTCTCGACGTGCAAAGCTACTATTTCTGCCGTCGGCGAATCAGGCCCAAAATTCTCGTCGGCGAGATCTATGGCTTTTCGGTAGTAGTCCTTTGCCTTGGCAACATTGTGATTCATGATCTCTATATCGCCTAAAAATTGGTATGCGGTCACTTTGTCTAAAGCTGCGCCTTTTGGATTTTCTAAAAGTTCGAAGAATGTTCTTTTACTGTCCG
>CAJCIF010000318.1 GCA_903970355.1 Actinomycetota bacterium | reverse complement strand
TGGGCCGAAATCATAAGGACGATATTCGTTGCCTGATACTCCTACATAGTAGGTGCCACTGAATTCACCACCAACAACGGGATTATTCTTCAGCAGCGCGGTGTAGTAAGTTACGCCTTTAGTATAACCAATGTTCGCATTAGCACTCAGCCTGTTCAGGAATGTTTGGGTAGCACCAGATACGTGAATGAGCTGATGAGGAAATAATACTCCAGTACCATGTTTAGAGTTGCCCAGGGCCGCATTGCTGAACTGGTAATTAAACGGAGATGTTATGGTGCTTCCACCAGAGACATATCCTGTGTTGAGTGGATTGCTGCCAACCGCGTTATAACCGACGGTGCCATTTTGATAGTAAATATTACCCGTTGGACCCTGTCCGTAGTAATTAGTCGAAGTAAATCCGGCGGATACAATATTTTGCAGCACGGCACTTGACTTGCCCAGCCCGTAACCGGTCAAAACAGCCAACTTGTCAAGTTGTACATTTATACGGGTTGCGCCTGACACTCCATATGGTGGCAACGAGATTGCAGTAATAGAAGTGTGAGTATTGAAATGGAAAGAAGGTGCCAGCAGGGTGTGGGTAGTAAGCGTACTATGAGCTAGGCTTTGAGTGTGTATCGACGGAATACCCACCCCATGGCCGTGAGCAGCGCCGATGGAGCTAAGAGCCGAAACCAGCCAGGAGAATATTCTTGCTTTTTTCATGAAACCTCCACCATGGATAGCCACTGTCAAATAAAATGGCAGAGTAGCACATTGATCGGCCGCCAGTAAACCGTCATTTAGTCAAGGTTCTAACAAAGTAGATAGTGGTGGTTGATCGTTTAATAGCTCCAAGTCCGTGCAGAGGATGGCACAATGTCTAAATCGGCTTCGCATTCTTACGTAGGCGGTGGAAGTTATGAGTCGTACTGTTAAAGTAAGCAAAGAATATCTTGCCCTCATAATGCGCTTTCCGTTGCGTCCAATACACGATGACGAAATGCTCGATGCAGCTTCCGAGGTATTCAGTGAAATCGTTATGAAGGGAAAGCGAAGAACGTCCGGTGAGAGCGATTACTTGTCTATTCTCGGTAAACTTATCCGGGAATACGAGGAAGCGCATGGTCAAGAAGTTCCTAAAATGACGCCGCAAAGGGCGCTAGAATCAATAATGGAAGATAACAATCTAACTCAATCAGAGTTGGCAAAAAACCTTGAAACAACGCAGTCCGTAATTTCCGAATTTTTATCCGGTAGACGTGGACTGAGCAAGACACTTGTAATCAGGCTTTCTAAATTCTTCAAGGTATCTCCAGAACTTTTCTTATCATAGTAACGAAAATTCTGATGGCGATAATAGAACCTCTCCTAAAAGGTTTACTTGAAGTACTGAAGTTCTTCGCTAACTCAAGCCAATAATGATACTTCTATACAAATTGCTCAGGAGGTTTTTGAAAGACATACGCTGATGATCTCAAAAATTGACGCAGCGCATAAATTGATTTTTGACCTTTCGGAAGTTTGCTCTAATCGTTGCTAACGAGCTTCTCGATAAATTCAACACTGATGAGTCATTTTCGAAAATCGCCAAGCTTGAAAAAGTTGTTTTGGAAGGGAGGCGGAAGCGAGCAAAAGTGCTTCTGTAAAAGTAAACGAAAATACATCGGATCAAAGAGCATTTTTGCAAGATGCAATGAAAACGATGCAAGAAAATATTGATGCCATCAAACGATTGGATCAATTAATTGAGCTTGCCGATAAAAGAGAAAATACAGATCCGTAATCAACTAAGTTGCTTGGAGCATCTCAATTAAAGCGAAACAGCACTTATTATTTTGCCAATACGCCAAGTAAATTTTCACCAGATGGCTTTGACCAGGAGAAAACGATCAAGGACATTTTTGCCAATTTAGATCATCCCTGAAACCGTTACTGCCCCGTCACCCCAATTAGTATATCTGCGCAAAGTCCGCCACTGTAATATGTCGGAGCCGGTTGCAGAGTCAACTTCTTGAATTTGGAATCAACGAACTCCACACCCTCTGGCGATACAGCACCGCTGTCCTGGCAACGGTTACTTTGACTCCCACGAACAGAGAGATTTAAAGCTTTGGCACCCTTTCTCAGCTTTAGCGCTTCTTCCGGAGATCCACCATAACTTGGAAGCTCGCACCAATTTATGGGATCTGCTAGCAGCGGTTGGCCGGCTTCCTTGCCACCACCCTTGGTTCCCAGGCGATAAACCTCATTTCTAATAATCATGATGCATGGAAAACCTGTCGCGGAATTACACTGAGACAGAACTTGATTTTCTGCCACAGTATTGGCACTAAATGGGCTCTTTTGGCACCCGTGCGCCACCAATTCACCTTTTGAACCTATTTCAAATATGGTGCACAATCTTTGCTGCTGGTCTTTAAAGCGATAGTCGAGCAATTCGTTCACAGTTAAAATGCCGGGTCGACAGTGTTGGTTTCGCAACCAGTCAAAAATTGCCGCACTCAGTGCACCGGAAGCGGAGTACAGGCCGGTTTCCTGATTTTCCATATTACGAACAAGCTGAGAGCTCGCATCATCAGGATAATTGCCCGATTGAGCGGTGTACGTATCTGCAGGAGTTGACTTAAGCTGTGCTCCGATGAGCACATCTCTTAAACGCCCGAGACCACCTACCTGGCCATTGGCAAATTGCACTGTCAAAACACCTGGTGGTGCCAAATCGGACACAAAGCCAGGCTTGGCACAAGAAGATACAAAAAAGGTTGCCACTGGGTTAATGCCCAATTTCGAAATAACTGATGCGATTACATCCGGCTCGCGCACAGTTATGGAAAGGTCTAGCCTGGCTATCGACGCTACTTGCTGCGCGGTTGCATTTCGAAATTCGCTTACCGGACACAATGTAGAACTTATCCCACAAGAAGCAAACATAAAGTGCTTGTGTGCAACAGGATAATCTACAAAAGGTGAATAAAATTTTTGCCCGGCATAGTTTCCTGGTATTTGTGCCAATTTTGCAGGCGTAGGAATGTTCACTCCTGTGCCGGTGGCTTTGCGCATGCTCCCAAGCGTAATTATCAACTTTGAAGGTTCTATGCTTTCTGCTTCAATATGCATATTGCTTGCAATGCAATTGAGCGCATCACGATGTGCATCAACCGGCAGTCCGTTCCAATCTTTTGGATTCTGCCTTGTTGAAGTAGAGTCAATAGAGATCGCCAGTGCCGAATTAAGTTCTTTTACTACGGTGGCAAGTTTATCTGCATCGCTTCGAGCAAGCGCAGTAAAAGTTTCGTCGTTAACTTCATCTGCAATTAAATTGTCCAGCCGAACAGTTCCAACAAGAGTGTTATAGCCAATAACTGGTGAAGGCACTCCGCTTTCGCTCAGAGTTGCTTTGCCAATTGGTGGCATATTAGTAAGTGCGACAAAACCAAAGTTTTCATCGTTAACGGTAATCCTATTAAGATCATCTACAACCGCAAGAGCTGCTGCATCAACAGCAGACTGGATACGAATTTGTTCTTGCAACATCCAAATGAAATGCCAGGCACAAAGACCCAAAGGAATTCCCAAACAAAGGGTTACAAATAGAGTCAAAAAAGTCATGTTCCCACGCTCAGCTCTCTTAACTCTGCGCGGAACAAACAGTGCAGGTTTGGAAGAATAAATTTGGGCGGTAGTATTATGTATACGGGTAAATATTCTGGCTATGAGGACCCAGCAAATGAGAAACAGCCGAAAGCGTGGCTCCACAGCCGTCGGCACCTCCCTCATTGAAGTCTTATTGGGTCTTGTGCTCATAGTTCCAATCCTTTTAGCTGGCATAGATTTACTAACCATCTTCTGTTGTTCCATTGCTAATTTCTCTTTGTGCAAGGAGGCCGCGAGAGCTGCTTCTCAAGGTCCTCCTGACTGTGTTGTAAAAAATGGTCCTCAGGATAGAGCGGCGCGTTGTATCGCTCAGGCTAAGCTTCCTAACAGCATTGTCATAATCCATCCGGACGTTGAGGTGCATGAAAACTTGCAGTCTCAACCTACCGATATTGCCGTATATGGCGGACAAGTACGAGGAACCGTTTCAGTTAAAACTATTGCTGATGTTACTCCTATGTTTGTAGTGCCTTTGGTTCTTGGAAAACGCGTCATCCAATTGACGGCAGAGCAGACGTATCCTTACTCGTGGACTGTAGAGCCACAGAGTGTTAAGGCGCAATAATTACTCCTTGTCAGATTCGCCCTCGCTATGGCTCGGCTTCGGCGCCTTCGGTGCCTTGGGTGCGTGATAATGCGGCGCGTGATAGTGCGGTGCATGGTAGTGCGG
>CAJCIF010000317.1 GCA_903970355.1 Actinomycetota bacterium | reverse complement strand
TACGCTCGTCAATGGGAAGCAAAAAGTCGGCTTGCTGCGCTGGTTCGATGAAAGCGCCTTCGGTATTGTTGATGATAAAGAGAAGCAAATCACAATTTTGCGGACAGCTGTAATGAGCTACCAGAAAAATGACGACTAGTTCAGATATCGTCTCTATTTCTTGCCTTCAATTTGCAAGCCTCTAACCCTCTAACCGAGATATCACGCCCATTACACGCGGTAGACGTGTTAACATAAAGCTGTCGTGAGCCTTTTGGCTTGTCGTTGGAGTGCGCGGATTGAGTTGGTTGAAAGGCTATTTTCGGCGTGGTATCGGAGTTGACCTCGGAACTGCGAACACCCTCATCTATGTTCATGGACAGGGAGTGGTTCTGCGAGAACCATCCGTAGTCGCATTCGACGATCAAAACCGTCTCTTGGCATATGGCGAAGAAGCGCGTGCCATGATCGGCCGTACGCCACAAGGTGTCCGGGCTATGCGGCCTTTGCGTGATGGCGTCATCGCGGAAGCGACGTTTGCTGAAGCGATGCTCAAAGAATTCATCGGTCGTGTAATTGGCAACCGCGGTTTTAGCTTCCAGAGTCCGGAAATCGCAATCGGGGTTCCCTCCGGCGTAACAGATGTCGAAAAGAATGCCGTCCGCAAAGCAGTTCGCAATGCCGGGGCCAGTCAAACCTATCTGCCCGAAGAACCAATGGCGGCCGCGATCGGTGCTGGATTACCAGTTTCGGAACCAACCGGCTCGATGATTATTGATATCGGCGGCGGTACCACTGAAGTTGCTGTTATAAGTTTGTCCGGCATCGTAGTGAACGCTTCAATCCGCATTGCCGGAGACGAGCTTAATGAAGCGATCATTCGCTATCTCAAGAAGGTGCACAGCTTGGCGATTGGCGAGCGCACCGCGGAAGAAATAAAGTTTAGACTTGGTTCCGCTTATAAAACAGTGGAAAATGATAAATATGACGTGCGCGGTCTCAACCTCATGAGCGGATTGCCACGCACAGTGACAATTAGTCGCGGTGAAGTACGCGAAGCGCTTGCAGAGCCGCTAGTCGCTGTCGTTGAAGCGGTGCAAAGCACGCTTGAAAGAACGCCGCCGGAATTAGCGGCCGATATTTTCAATCGAGGAATTTTCCTCACCGGTGGTGGTGCTCTCTTGCAAGGGCTGGATGAACTGATTGCAAATGAGACAGAGGTGCCGGTATTTATTGCAGAAGATCCTCTTTCTTGTGTCGCAATCGGCACCGGCAAAATGCTGTCCGAACCTTCTTACAGAAGGGTATTGGAGCAATCGCTCGTCCACTCTTAGGTTGAAGACTTGCCCGCGCAAAAACAAAGTCGAGCTCTGGATGCTGCATCAGTAGCCGAATTTCTTGTGCTACTTATGCTCATTTACGTACTCGCCGGACCGCTTAGTGGTACCGTGCTGAGCGCTCATGCTTGGTTTTCTGCCGTTCTTACGCACGGACAATTGCAAGTTGAATCAACCAAAAATTTAGCACAGCAAGTGCTTGTGGCAAGCGATCGCATCAAGAAGCTTGAGGCCAAGTTGGCAGAAGCGCAAATCGAAATTACCAAGCTCAAACAACAGTCTCGCGATACGAATAAATTGCGGCAGTTGTTGGAGCTCAAAACCCATTCCGAACGCAAAGCCATTGCAGCTGATGTGATCAATCGCAACCCGGACAACTGGTTTGAGCAGATTGTTTTAGACAAGGGCACAGAAAGCGGAGTTGCCCTGGGATCGGCTGTTGTGACAAGCGAAGGTGTCGTAGGTCAGGTTGTGAATGTTTCCGACCAGTCGGCTGTCGTTCGATTGCTTACCGATCCCGATACGAAAATTGGCGTCCTCGTTCCTCGCATTGGTTTAACAGGTATTCTTTCCGGACGGCACTCAGAGCCTGCTGTAATCGATTTTGTGCCAATTGGAACGAACATCGAAATTAAAGACAAAGTTGTCTGCCTAGGCAAAGGCGGGACATTCCCGGAGAACCATCCGGTTGGCACCGTAATTGGTGTCAAACGCGATAACAATGCCACCACTGCTCAAATCGAAGTCAGGCTGGCGGAAAATTGCTACGACCTGACGCAAGTACTCGTTTTGCCTCCACTTCAAGATTGAGCTGCCACCATGTCTTTTCTTTCCATGCAACTGAGAACAAGACTGGGTGAAATTCTGTTGGCCTTCACCTTAATTGTGTTCGTCTGGCTTTTGCAGACCGATTTTTTGAATCGCATTTCCCTCACCGGATTAACATGCAATTTGCCCCTTACCTTCACAATTATTTGGGCTGCAGTTTTCGGCTCTCCCTTAGGCAGGTTAACACCCGAGAACGTTCGGGATATGCCACTTGCTCAAATAGCTTTTTATCAGGCATTAACAGGATCGTTGAGCGGCACCCTTGTGGGAGCCACGTTTGCGGCCTTGTATGGTTCTGTGTTACCAATATATCCAGTCAGTTATCCTGTCATTGGTTGGCTTACAGGCTACTTCAATCTGCAGCGTATGAGTCAAGGCGCGCTTATGACTATTCCACTAGTACTATTCGCCAGTGTTCTGGCTGAGTTCATAACGGCAGGCCAACTATCAATTCTAGGCAGGGTAGGCGTGATCAATCACTTCATGATAATTGCTTTGCCGGAATCTATATTGAATGCCCTGATCGCGCCTATTATCTATGTACCGATGCGAAGGTGGTACGAGTTTCGCTCTTCTCTTGTCGGAGCGGCTATCGAATGACTCAAACAATTCCTAGCGACGAACGATATAAACAGCTAACAACGAAAGCGCGTTTCCTTTCCTTTGTTATTTTTTTGGCAACAGGCGTTCTTGTATGCAGATTGGTTTGGCTGCAAATTATTCAGAACAGCTACTACCGCAGCGCCGCTGTTGAAAATAGTACGCGCGTCACATTCCTGCGCGCTCCTCGCGGCATCATTTACGATCGGCACGGCACTCTTCTGGCCACAAACAAGCAAACCATCTCAATGATAGCCATTCCGAACGAACTCGAAAACTGCAAGGACCTATCCGCCCGCCTTGCCAAAGTAATCGATGAGCCTCAGCCGAAAATAGTGAATATTCTTCTTAAAGCAAAAGCTTCTAATTCCGTCTTGCCTGTCGTCGTTGAAAGAGATATTGATGTCGATACGGTGAGCAGATTTTACGATCAGAAACTGTTTTTACCAGGTATCGATATTCTTCCAGACATCAGCCGCAACTATCCGCAAGGAGAAGTAACGGCACACGTGCTCGGTTATTGCGGTGAAATCACACAATCGCAGTTGGAGAGAAGACAAGAAAGACGCATGGGCGATGTGGTCGGGCAAGATGGCGTTGAGCGTTTATATGATCCGCAATTGCGAGGAGTAGATGGCGAACAACGCGTTCGGGTCAATGCAAATGGTCAGTCTATTAATGCTGAGACGTCAAAACCTACCGTTACGAAGCAACCGGAAGCTGGAGAACCGCTGGTTATTTCTCTCGATCTTGAACTGCAACAAGTGGCATACAACGCACTCGGAGACAGGTCCGGAGCTGTTGTGGCAGCAGATCCTCAAACGGGCGAAATATTGGTAATGGTGTCCAGACCTAGTTTCGATCCAAATGTCTTCACGCGCAAAATTAACAAAACTGTTTGGAAACGCATAAATGCGCCGGACCATCCTCTCTTTAATCGCGCGCTCTCTGGTTTCCCTCCTGGCTCCGTGTGGAAGGCTATTACACTTTTGGCTGCGCTCGAAAACAAGGTAGTTAAACCCGACACCAAATTGCAGGTTGGACCCGGCATAAGTCTTGGTGGTTTTTTCTTTGGTGACTGGACAAAAACAACCGGTCTATTTGATTTAGTTAAGTGCCTTGCCTGGTCTCGCGATTCCGCTTTTTATCAGATGGGCTTAAAACTCAAACCAGAGCAAATAAAAGAATGGGGAGTAAAGTTCGGAGCAGGCAGAACGACTGGTGTTGAACTCAGACACGAAGGTCAGGGGTTAGTGCCGGATTCCGAATGGAAACTGAGAGTTTGCCATGAAAAGTGGTATCCAGGAAATACTCTTCACATGTCTATCGGGCAAACATATGTCCAGGTAACGCCAACACAGGCTTGCCGAATGTTTGCCGGTATAGGAATGCGCGGCCGTGTGCCGGATCTTCACTTCGGTATAAAAATTGGTGATCGCAA
>CAJCIF010000316.1 GCA_903970355.1 Actinomycetota bacterium | reverse complement strand
CGGTATGGTGCCAATGGCTCTCAGCACTACCCAAAGTGCATCACTTGGACGAGCCGTTATAGGCGGACTTACAATGTCAACCCTGTCGGTGCTAACCTTGTTGCCGCTCGTTTTTGTGATCATTCAGAAAAATGCACCACTGGGTGCACCTTCATTACATCCTGATGATGTTGGGCAATAGGAGGCGGATGCATGCAAGCTGATAACAAAAACAACCTGATCGGCATCATCGTCACGATCATCCTTATTGTTGCCGGATATTTTGGTTGGAAAACATTTTTCTCAAAGAAGCCTGTCGAAGAAGTAAAACAAGTAACGGCAGTTCCCGTACCGGCCGTGACAGTGGTTTCGAGAACGCTTTTCCGCGAAGATCAACTTCCCGGTGAAATTCACGCTTATCAAGATGTCTTGATTTATCCAAAAATTCCCGGCTTCGTACAGTCGATTAACGTAGACCGCGGCTCCGTTGTCAAAGAAGGCGACCTCATGGCTACCATGTATGCGCCTGAATATTTGGCATCGCGAAATGAGGCCCTGGCTAGAATCGCATCGGCGCAAGCCGCCCTTGCATCGGGCGAATCACGACTAGAATCGGCACAAGCAGATCTCGAACATCGTCGTGCCAATCTTCTTGCTGATGAATCAACCAATGAAAGGGTAAAAGCAGCTTCACTTGTGCCTGGCGTCATTGCCAATAATGATGTCGTGCAATGGTCTCAAACAGTCGAAATGGATAGGCAGGATGTTGATTCATCAATTAAAAAGGTAAATGCTATCGATCACGAAGTAGTTGCTCTTCGCAAAACACTAGCCGCTGAGCAAAAGGCCTATACCAATTTTGCAGACTTCGCATCCTATCTGCGCATTCCAGCTCCATTCAACGGCTATATAACCGAACGGGATATGCACGTAGGCAGCTTCTCCGGGCCATTGGGAAGTGGTGCTTATCCGCCTATTTGCCGCATTCAACAACTCGACCTGTTGCGGATCGTTGCTCCCGTGCCGGAACGAGATACGGATGGCATTTTGATGGGCAGCAAAGTGAAGTTTACTGTTTCCTCGTTTCCAGGGAAAAAATTCGTAGGCACGGTGGCGCGTCTTGCCAATAGCCTCGACCGTGACACTAGAACCATGCCGGTAGAACTTAATTTTTTCAATCCGGATTACAAAGTTTTGCCGGGTATGTTCTGCGAGGTGTACTGGCCAACGAGACGCCGCGAAAAATCACTATTTGTGCCCGTGTCCGCCGTCATAACTTCACCGCTTACAACCTTTGTGTGCCGTATTCAGGGAGACACAATTGAATGGGTAACCGTCAAAAAAGGTCAGGTTATGAACGGTATGGTCGAAGTTTTCGGCAATATTCATGAAGGCGATATTGTCGCCAGAGAGGCCAATGAGCAACTAGTCAATGGCACAAAGGTGAAACCAATAGATCTGAAACCGACCGCTGAAGAAAAAGAACCTCCTCCAAAGCGCGAGTCATATCACCTAAATGCTGAATAAAGACCGTTTTAATTTGATAGACTGTACGGTTTATCACCCTGAGAGGAGCCCGCACATGCAACGACGTTTCGGCAGAGTGTTAGCACCGTCTTTAATCGTCTTGGCTGTTAGCCTATTTGCAACAAACAATGCCTTGGCCCAGTCGGAATCGGGTGGATTTACTTTTGGTGCCGGATCCCAATCGGGCGGAATCCTATCAGTGGGCGCAAGCAGCGAAAGCGGCGGCGTAGCCGAAAATGGCTCTGAAACCGAAGGTGGCGGTATCAATCAAACCGGAGCAAGCTCTGAATCGGGCGGCATTGCTAATGCTGGGGGAGAAACTGAATCCGGCGGTATTGGCAATGTTGGTGCCAGCACTGAAGGCGGTGTAACTAGTACACCGAAAATCTATGTGCGTTATTACGGCAATTAGAAGTGCTTGCTCTTAATGAGCGTCGTCAGGTTTAGTTACGCCTAGACTTTTAGCTGTTTCGAAGTCAGCTTTAGCCAGTTCTTCATGAGCACGAGCGCGCTCCCAATAGGCGGTACCCAACTTGGGATCAAGCAAGATAGCTTTTGTGGCATCTTCGATGCAGTATTCTAGTTTGCCCAAATGCTTGTAAGCATGAGCTCTATTGCTATAGGCAGTGGCTTGCTTGGGGTTGAGAGCGATCGCTTGATCGCAGTCTTCTACCGCTTTTGCATACTGCTTCAAACCTATTTCAGCGTGGGCTCGATTTACGTAGGCAACCGCCCACTTAGGATCCAATTCCACACTCTTACTTGCCGCGTCCAACCCTTCCTGGTGCTTGCCTAAACGATTGAGTGCGTGTGCTTTATTGCTGTATGCGATAGCGCATTTACCATCTATTTTGATAGCAGCATCGCAGTCATCGATAGCCTTTTGATACTGACCGATATTGTTGTACGCCCAGGAGCGATTGACATAGCCATCAAGAAGATCGGGATTCAACTCAATTGCTTTAGAGCAGTCCGCAATAGCCTCTTTGAAGCGATGCTGCGCATCATATGCGCTACCACGCAGGGCATATGCTCTTGCGTACTTGGGATTGGCCTTGATAGCGCTGCTGAACTTTTCTTCGGCAAATTCATATTGACCACGCAAAAGAAGATTAACACCCTTCTTTACGTCCTCATATGCCGGTGTTAGTGCCAGAGCAGCCGGCAATTGCATGCCAACGCAAAACAAACTTACAGCCGTTTGAATAAGTAGATTTCGCTTATTTTGCCCATGATCGGCTCGAACCATCGTCAATTCCTCCGCAACGCCGTTTCATTATCTCAGGTTGGCCGCTAGAATTTCAAAGGTGATATTGCGGGGGAAAGAACAATTCAAACAGCACTTGCGATCGCCGGGGTTGGGCTCATCATTTTTTTAGCCCACCTTTTTCAAGCCCTCGCTGAAAAAACTAAAATTCCAGAAGTACTGCCCCTCGTTCTCCTTGGTATTTTAGTTGGACCAGTTTTCAAGCTAATGAGACCGGACGACCTTGGCCAAGTAGGACCGGTCTTCACAAGTATCACGCTTGTAATATTGCTCTTTGAAAGTGGTCTCGGTCTTGATTTTGTGCTTCTGAAAGACGCATTGAAGTATTCATTGCGTCTTACCGCTCTCAGTTTTGTAGGAACATGCGCTGTCGTTGCTGCTACTTCTTATATCGTTCTCAAACTTTCTTTTATAGAAGCACTTTTACTTGGCACAATATTGGCCGGCACATCACCAGCAACAGTCATCCCACTTCTTGCCGGTATCAAGCTGGAGGAGCGCTTTAAAACTGCCCTTCTCGTTGAGCCAACCTTGAGCGATGTTCTATGCATTGTTTTATCCCTGGCATTGTTAACCATCATCAAG
>CAJCIF010000315.1 GCA_903970355.1 Actinomycetota bacterium | reverse complement strand
CTTATGGCGGATGGCGCAACTCAATACATTCCACGGCCTTTTCAAAGTGGTCGATCGCATCTATCAGGTGCGTGGTTATGACCTCTCGAATATGACGATCATTGAGGGCGAATCAAAGTTGATTGTAATCGACCCACTTGTTTCAACTGAAGTAGCAAAGGCTGCTCTCGATCTCTTCTTTCGGCATCGCCCTCGCAAGGAAATTGCTGCTGTAATTTATACGCACAGTCACATCGATCATTTTGGCGGAGTGCGTGGCGTTATCTCAGAAGATGATGTGCCAAACGGCAAAGTAGAGATTTATGCACCGAAAGGATTTATGGAACATGCCATAAGCGAGAATCTTTATGCCGGCAATGCCATGAAGCGACGAGCTACTTACATGTATGGCCCGTTTTTGCCAAAGGGTATCCATGGCCAGGTAGATGGCGGACTTGGCAAAACAACATCGACAGGAACAATTTCACTGATTGCTCCCACCAAATACATATCCAAAACCGGCGAAAAAATCGTCATTGACGGTGTTGAATTTGTTTTCCAATACACACCGGATACAGAAGCTCCGGCTGAGATGAATTTCTATTTGCCGCAGTTCAAAGCATTGTGTGCCGCTGAAAATGCCTGTTCGACAATGCATAATTTATACACCATTCGTGGTGCGCAAGTACGGGATGCACGCGCCTGGTCTCACTACTTGAATGAAACAATAAATCTGTTTGGGGATGCCGAGGTTGTATTCGTCCAACATCACTGGCCAAAGTGGGGTAAGGAACGAATAAAGAACTTTCTCAAAAAGCAAAGAGATCTCTACAAGTTCATGCACGATCAAACTCTTCGCCTATTGAACCATGGCCTCACACCGCTGGAAATTTCCGAACAGTTGGAATTGCCTCCCGCTCTGGCATCCGAATGGTTCAATCGAGGTTATTACGGCTCCCTGAGTCACAACGTCAAAGCGGTCTACCAAAAATACATCGGTTGGTATGACGGCAATCCTGCCAATCTGCATGCCCTTCCGCCGCAAGATGCAGCATGTAAATATGTCGAATTCATGGGCGGAGCCAAGGCAATTCTGGCTAACGCTCGAACCTGTTATGAAAAGGGCGAGTATCGATGGGTGGCGCAAGTCTTGAATCACGTTATCTTTGCCGATCCAGACAACGCTGAAGCAAAAGAGCTACAGTCCGATGCCCTCGAACAACTGGGCTATCAATCGGAATGTGCTCCCTGGCGCAATTCCTATTTAATGGCAGCCTACGAACTGCGTTCCGGTGTTCCTACTAAAGCAGGCGAAACCAAATTCAGCATTGATTTTGTCCATGCCATGTCGGTCGATATGATTTTTGATTACATGGCTGTTTTACTCAATGGCGAGAAAGCAGAAGGAAAGAAAATTACTGTGAATTGGGTATTTACCGACATCGATCAAAAGTATTCGCTTGTCTTGGACAATTCCGTTCTCAATCACGAGAGCAACATACAATTGCCAGATGCAGACGTTACTGTAACCACCTCGCGAACAGCCCTCGATGAAGTATTCGCTGGTAATTTGTTTCAGAAAATAACTGCTCTTACGAAAATTCAAGTGAAAGGCAAGATAGCCAAATTGGTGGAACTAATGTCATTGCTTGATACCTTTGACCCCTGGTTCAACATTGTCACACCTTAGGGCGCAATGAAAGGTGGTCTCAATCGCATCCGGTTGTTTTTGCTTGCTGGAATCATCTTCCTCACAGCAAGCCTACCTGCATTCGGACAAGATGCTTCCCCGGAAATAAACCCGGTTCTAGCCGAGAGAATATCTAATCTTACCGATTTGCTTGTCACACAACAGCTCGACCTAGAAAGGTATTATCTGAACTATCGATTGACGGCTATACGCGATCCCAAATTCAGCCGGTTACGATATTTCTTTTTGCAGCAAACTTCAGCGGCCATCTATATTGGATCGGATACGGCGCAACTGGTAGACACTGCCAAATTTTTGAATGACCCTTCCAAAATTTCCGTGCCCTCTCTTCGCAAGGCCTACGCGGCAGGAATAGTGGGCGGAGCGTTCGGTGGCGGAAGTTCCGGCATTGAAATCGGTGCTAATGCGCTTTTGGCCTACCACAATTGCCAGCACAACCAGAGTCCGAGCTATGCCAGGCAATTCGTTGCAGCCAGACTGAAAGAAATCGATCAATTGGCTGTTCAAAGAGAGCGTCTCGTTAAGGAATTACCTGAGGGATCGCTTAAGGAGCTGTGCAAGACGGAAGGAACGCTCCTTAAGTATTACAGGGACTGGTGTCTATACGAGTTTGCCGATATCTATGCCCAGGCAAAATCTGAAAAGGCGAGCTACAACATTTACTATGCAATCGACGTTGCAGCAGAAACACTTACGGCAGTTTCGTATGGTATAGCCATCAAAGGCCTCCATCAAAACGAGAAATTTGGTCCTTCCATTTTGGTTGGAATGGTTGCAGATTGTGCGCTACTTCCAGCAGCACCGCTGACTTCCAAGGCACAAAACGTGCTCTATAGGTATTGGTTTGGTCGCCTTCGCCGCCAGTATAACGATAGACTCCGTGACCCGAAGGCAAATGCAGATGCCTGGCTCGTCAAACTCCAGAATGCGGAAAAGAATGCTGATCCAAAAACACTGGCACTAGCTGGTTCATTTCAGGATCGTGCGAAAGCTTACAAAACATGGGACGACCACTATCAATCCTATTTGGATAGAGAAACCCACAGGCTTGCGCACTTTAAAAAGGTAGCTCTCCAACAAACAGCCATCGGTCCAATTGTTTCCGCAACCGACTTAAGCCAGGACATTTCAAACTTGGTTGGCTTCTACCGAGACAATAAAGATCTCAAAATTCAAAACAAGCTTACTTTTGATGGAACTGTTTGCGGTCTATCCGCTCAAGCTCTTAACTTCACGGCCACGAACTATTACTTTTACGACCAATTAAAATTCGAGTCTCATCTGAAGAAGATTCATGCAATGCCCGACCAATTAATCAAAGGCAGAATACACACACTTGACATCATTGATGATCTGCTGAAACGCAATGAGGACGCACACTTAAGGTGACGAAAATGCTAACGGAGCAGTGCTGTGAAACCGTACTGAAACTCCGGTTTAACGATCTACTACGTATTTTCCCCATGGCAAGGTGGTTAGTTTGTTGTACAGTGCGGTTTATACGTATTGGCAAACAAGCTTAGTTCGTATACCCCAGAATTAAGGTCCGTCCCGTGGCTAACGATTCCCCCTCTGATATAACGCCCCAAAAAGCAGCGCCTGCAGCTGATCCTGTTTTGCACCCAGATCTTCTTGCGGCGACTCTGCCAACACCGGATTTAACGAAGACTGCTCCAACATCGGATGCATCGTTAAATCCAGCAACAACTAATACGTCAGGAACAGACTTACTTACTACTCAAACTTTATCGGCGACATACGGTCCGGGCGCGGTGGTTCTAGACAAACCACCAATAATTCCGGTGAATCTTAATATGTCTAGCGGCTTTCTTGATATGACCGATCCCTACAACATCAATTCGGATGTTTTGCAACAAGAGCTCTCGATCGCAAACAGCGAAGCGGCTACCCTCATTAGCCCAACCGACAACGGAGGTACCACTACTAATCCAACGGCTGGAGGAACAGATGGTGGCAATCCGCCGGCAACAGGTGGTGGAGATGGTAGCAATCCGCCTGCAACCACGGATGGAAGCGGTGATTTGTCCAAGAGTCCCGTTCTTGACTGGCTTTTTACGCCAGATGCGGCAAACCCAGGCACCGTTAAAGATGCTTATCCGGATGGAAATCCTGTCTTCGACGAAAAGAATAAAGACGGAGTCGAAGTCAAAGGTGTTGACTCGCCTACCAAGGTAGTAACAACGGCAGGAGATCAGACTATTGTTTATGACAAGACGACTCATTCTTCGGTTGTATCTTCCAAAGATGGTGTGACTTTCAGCGACGATGGCACTCATAAAGCCATTTACGATGCCAAAATTCATGGCACAGTGCAATGGGACGCAAAAGAAGGGAAAGGACAAGTAATCGGTCCTGATGGCAATGTGGTGATCACATTCACATCACAAGCTGATCTCACTAAACAATTACAAGAACGTCTGGACAAGAAAAATTTAGTGACCATGGTGCAAGGTCACGAAGCGATGCAAACTGCCATACGCACGGCAATGAAAAATCAAAAACCGGGCGACGATACTGTTCAACAATTTACCGATGGACAGGGCAATATAGCCATCTTGTCGCAGGGAGTTCTATATGAAACAAATAAAAGTGGCGCCGTAACTATTCAAAAAGGTGATTCCCGTTACCGGATCGAAGATGGCGTCGCCATGAAAGAAACACGTGACCCCAATACCGGCATCGTAAGCTTCACAAAAACTTCAGACCTGAGTTCAATTCCAGGTCTTCAAATAAAAGGAAAGTCCGTACTCTTAAACGGACAAGAAATCATTGATAGCACGGGCAAGCTCACCGTTGGTAGTACCACTGTCAAACCGAAAGATGGTGTTGCACTAACGCATGCAGAGAATGGATTATCAAAAGTTACTTCAGGTGGTGGCGCATCCTCCGTAGAGAACAGCTTGGGCACGCTCACAATGAAAGCCGATGGAACAGGTTCTCTTACCGGCAATGCAGACGGAACACAGTCAACCATAGGCGACTCCGGCAAGACTCTTCAATTCAACCAAAACGGTATCAGTGATATCGGCGGAAAAGGTCAAACTTCAGTGATCATGAATGCCCATGATATGCAAATGAAGACAGCAGACGGCGAGACGTCTACCGCACAAGATGGTGGCGGGGTCTCGATGACAGATGCACAAGGAAACAATATCGTACGCATTAACAGGGACGGCAGTCTCAATGTGGCCGACAAAATTGAAATTGACAGCGAAGGTCATATTCACGTCGCGGGCGGACAAGGCAGTGGACAGGGGGGCGATGGCAGTGGAAAAAACAGTCCGACAGCCACTTCAGCAATTGCCTTGAATATGGCGAATATGGCCGACATCAGTTCCGCTTTCAATTTGCAACACGCAACGGCCGGGCAAGTTGCAGCCTTTATTGGCAAACTCAATGCGAAATGGCAAGTCTTGGCGAATTTGCAAACCTGGCAACCAGCAAAGGATTGTTGCAATATGCAGAAAAAATGATTGCCGCAAGTGAAATGACGCAAGCCGCACTCGGCTACGTCTCCAGTATTTCAACCGACGATAGAAGTACTCAAGTATCACAACCGCAAGATCGCAGCAGTAATGGCGATCAAAGCGGGTCAGAATCAACCGTTGGTCGGACCGGACCAAGACCAGTTTTGTCGGGTAGAGTTGGTACTACCGAAACCGCAGTAAACGAAACCAATCTTCCAACCGGAAGATCTGGTGGTACCGAAACAGACAACAGGATCGCATTAGCCCCGACGGGTAATGCAGCCATTCCGAACCCGACGGACAATTCCATTATTATCAATTCAACGGATGGTAATGGCGTTTTCCAAGCCGACAACTCATGGCTTTTCCAACAGGACAACCGCGACCGGCATAGAGACGACTTAGCAGCTCTAAACCAACCATTTAATGGATTCAATTTTGACCAACTAAGTCTATTTGGTCAACCAAACAACAATCCAACTGCGATCAGTCAAGCGGACAACACAGTTGCCTACAACCTGCCGGACAATCCAGTCACTTTCGACCAACCGGCTGATCCAACTACTCTTATACAACCTACTCTTGCACAACCGGATGCCGCACTTGCATACAACGTGCCTGACGTTCCAGTCGATCTCAATCAAACAGCAAGCCCAGTTGATCTCAGTCAAACGACAAGTCAAACAGCTCTCAATCAAACGGAAAGTCCGGTTGATCTCAGTCGAACGGACAATCCAGTTTCCGCCGACCCACCAGAAACCTATATTGCTCTTAGCCAACCGGAAAATATCTTCACCAATCAAAGAGAAGTGTCGGGAGGCGGCATCGTAGCTGAAGAACTAATTGCTAGAAACGATCAAACTTCTGTCACCGCCGACTATTCAAGCGAGCCCCTGCCACATCTTGAACTGGCCGGAGAAGGGATGGTTTCAGACAGACCACGTCCGAGTCGCAAGGCCGATTTCGAAACCGGCATGGTCAGCGATACTTAACTAGCGCACTTCTTCATGAGCTTTGCCGGCAATTCTAAGTCTTTGTTTGCCAGAGTTGTTACGAATTCGTTTGCTTCGATATCAACCATTCTAAGACGACGACTACCGTCTTGAAAATAAGCCAAAGCACTTGTCAGCATAATGCGCATCGACACGGCACGTTTGTCGATCATTGAGCCCCAATCACCAAAGTGATGCCTGTGGCTATCAAATGAATA
>CAJCIF010000314.1 GCA_903970355.1 Actinomycetota bacterium | reverse complement strand
CAGGCTCTCGATGAATATCAGCAAGCGCTTGATCTAAACCCAACCCATCCCATTGCCTTAAATGGATTGGGTGTTTGTCAAACGACCCTCGGGGAGTATTTGAAAGCGAAAGAGGCGCTCCTGAAGGCTGTCGAAGTTATGCCTAACGTGCCTGATTTCAACAACAACCTTGGCGTTGCTCATTTTTTTCTGGGAGAGCACGAACAGGCTTTTATTCGAATCAATCAAGCATTGCAGTTGCGACCAGACTATGTACCGGCTTACCGAAATTTTGGAAATGTTCTTGCCGATCTGCGCCGTCATTCAAGTGCAATCGGCTTTTACGCAAAGGCATTGGAACTCGACCCGAACTTCTACGAAGCGCAATTGGATCTTGCCATTGCCTTTCGTGAATCTGGTGAAAAAGGCTCGGCCAAGCGCAGTTTTGAAAGGGCAGCCCAAATGCAACCCGATGCCTTTGCACCAATTTGTGGCGCGATCGGTTCTATGCTGCCTAACTTCTACATGACCAAAGAAGAGGTTTCAGAATCACGCGCTGAATACACCCAAGCTCTTCTTGAACACGAAAACAAATTTGCAACCGCACTCAAAGATGCTCTTGACGCTGAAGATGCTTTGAAATTGTTGCAGCCCATTTATTTGAGTTATCAGGGACGTGACGATCGAGAGCTGCACGCTCGCTACGGATATCTGCTTCACAAGGTAATAGCGGCTCGCTATCCCGTTTTTAGCCGAGCGAAACCGCCTAAAATGAAAGGCTCAAGCGATCGCATAAAGCTTGGCATCGTTTCCAGACATTTTAGCGATCACCCGGACTGGAAAATGATCATCGCCGGTCTGGTAAAAAAAATAGACCGATCTCAGTTCGAGCTTTTTTGTTATTCAACAGGCGGTCCAAGCGATCAAATCTCGCAAGAGGCGCAAGAGCGCGCCGAACATTTTAAACGCGGCTTAGGTTTCTTTCGTCTTTGTGAAGAGATTGAACGCGACCGTCTGGATATTTTGCTTTTCCCTGAAATTGGTCTGGATCCGGTCAGCATGCGCGTTGCCAGTTTGCGTTTTGCCCGGGCGCAATTTTGTAGCTGGGGACGAACCGATACTTCCGGTCTGCCTACCATAGATTATTTCCTGAGTCCTGGTTGCATGGAACCAGAAAACGCCCAGGAGCACTATGAGGAGAAGCTCGTTCGTTTGCCTGGCATTGGTTTCTACTATGAGCCGCCAGAAAAAAATGAACCAGAAAAAATAGAAAGGGCACCGAAAGGCGAATTTCTTTCCAAACTAAAGCCTGATGCAGTCAAGTTTCTGTGCGTGCAGTCTCTCTTTAAGTACATGCCGCAATACGATTATGTATTGTGTGAAATTGCCAAAGCCATCCCGAATGCGCAGTTTATTTTTGTGGCGAGACCAGAAGCACTTGGACCAAAAATGACTCGCCGCCTGGAATTGGCATTTGCAACTTATGGACTGACAGCTGCAGATCACATTGTCATGCTGAATCGCTTGAGTGCCGAAGATTTTTCAACCTTGTTAAAAGCAAGCGATCTCTTTTTAGACAGTATCGGATTTTCAGGGTGTGTCACGGCTCTTGATGCCATTGCCGCCCATCTGCCCATTGTGACAGCGCGCGGTGAATTTATGAGAGGACGCCAGACAGCAGCTATGCTCGAAGCGATCGGTTTACAGGAGCTCATTGCCGATAACCCGGCTGCCTACATTGAAATAGTCTGCAAACTGGCTCGTGATCCGAATTTACGAAACACTATTTCGGAAAAGATTGCCGCAAATAAATCGGCACTCTACGCCCAAGAAGACGTCATAAGAGCAATCGAAGAAATATTTCGATCTGCTATAGCGTAGGGGCATAGCACCGCTATGCCCAATTTTAAATAATAAGGGCATGGCAGTGCCATGCCCCTACGTTAGTTTCGACCCCATCGAATTCGTTAGCACCATATACGGTGCGGCGCTTAGCGCTTCTTGACGGGAGGCTTCGCTTTCGATGATTTAGCACTGCCCATGTTACTTAAATAACGTTGGGCTTCATTCGGAAATTCTGTGATGAAAATTTCCAGGACGCGAGCGACAGTATTGCGGATAAATTCTTCACGGTTTTCAGCGGGCGAATAGCAATTTGCTAATCCGGCCTTATCAACAATGCGCAAAAGCCCTTTTTCGGCGAGACGCACCATTGTTGTCATCACTGTTGTGTAAGCAATTTGACGTTCGTGCCGCAAAATATCGTAGATTTCGCGCACCGTTACGGTGGGATTGGCATTTTTCCAAACCAGTTCCATAATTTCGCATTCCAGGTCGCCAAGAAATTTTCTCAAGCCAACTTGGTTGAACCGGAAGGAAGCGTTTTCGTCGTGAAGTCTCATAGCTGTCCTTTAATACCCACCCATTCTAGATTATAGGCGACTGGCAGCCGTAGTACGAGCGACTGTCGCAAATAGTAAAATTGTACGGCATCTCGGCTATTATCGTTCCATGACTGTTGAATCCAAACGGCCTGTAGTTTTTCTGGATCGCGACGGTACTCTCAATGAAGAAAGAGGGTACATCAGAAATCTGGATGATCTCGTATTAATTCCCGGTGCTGCCAGGGCCGTGCGGAAACTGAACGAGGCGGGTGTCGCGGCTATCCTGGCGAGTAATCAAAGCGGCGCTTCCCGCAATTACTATCCGTTGTCTCATATAGAAAAGCTGCACGAGCGGTTGCAATCCCTCTTATCTAAGGAAGGCGCCAGTTTGGATGCAATTTATTTTTGTCCGCATTTGCCTGAAGGTGTGATGCCGGAGTTGGCAATATCATGTTCTTGCCGAAAACCGGATATAGGACTTGTGGAAAGAGCTTTCGCAGAACATCCGGACTTGGACCGTTGCCAGTCCTTTATGGTGGGGGACAAGACGGCAGATTTAGGACTGGCAAACAACTGTGGTGCAAAATGCATCCTGGTTGAAACCGGTTATGGGCTCTCTTTGCTCGAATCCAAAGCCCATCTCAATTACAGAATCGACTATCAAGCCCGTTCTGTTGCAGAAGCTGTTGACTGGGCGCTTTTAGAAATTTCCGCTCAAAGTCATGCCACCGGAGCGAAGCAGTAGACTTACTTCCGTCAAGAG
>CAJCIF010000313.1 GCA_903970355.1 Actinomycetota bacterium | reverse complement strand
CGAGCCATGGCTGCCGGTTATGAATTTCTGGAACTGCACGCCGCTCACGGTTACCTTCTACACAGCTTTTACAGCCCCCTTTCCAATAAAAGAACCGATCAGTATGGGGGCAGCTTTGAAAATCGCATTCGCTTAACGCTTGAAACCGCATCGGAAATGCGAAAAATCTGGTCGCAAAATTTGCCCATGGCAGTGCGCATTTCTTGTTCCGATTGGACAGAAGATGGCTGGAATATCGATGACTCAATTGCTCTTTCCAGAAACCTCAAAGATCTTGGCATCGATTTGATCGATTGCAGCTCAAGCAATGGCGATCGCACCAATAAAAACGTTCCGTTCGGACCAGGCTTTCAAGTGCCGTTTGCAGAAGCGATTCGACGTGAAGCCGGCATCCCAACCGGAGCGGTAGGCATGATTACAGACCCCGCCCAAGCAGATGAAGTGATAAGAAACGGCCGTGCCGATCTTGTTTTATTGGCTCGTGAGTTTCTACGCGAACCTTATTGGGCTGTCAATGCCGGTCGCAAACTCAAGTATGCCGAAGCCACCAGATTGCCGGTTCAATACGATTTTTACCTCAAGTAAAACGACTCTCTCATAAGGTTTTAAACCACGGCTTGGAACATCCAAGAGAAAAGTTTAGTCATTTTTTTCAACAACAAAACGGGTTAACCAACTCGTTACTTATATGTGAGTAGGCGGGGATGTTTTAGCTCTTTCCTGTCACGCCTTGAAGCAGTCGCGCCGAAGTAGAAGAGCGGTAGGCGCGGCTGGCTCACATCCTCAAACTATTTAGCGTTGGCAGCCAGGGCGCGATATAAAGACCAGTTTTTATCTGGTTCCATAGCAACTTGAAATTCGAATTCGGGATTGGCTTTTTGAATCTCACCGACAGTCTGGGCTGCTCTTACTGCATCAGCGCTGTAGAAAATAAATTGCTTCATGCCACCAGTAGTGATCACAATTGCTAAATAGCCTTGTTTGTCTTGTTCAAGAGCCTTCAGTGCCTCTTTCGCCTTGTCCAATTTTGCCTGATCTTCTTTGCCTGGCAAGCCATCCGGCGGTACAGGAGTAAACGACTCACTTACGGTGACTTGATAGGGATAGTGCGCATCGCCAATTTTATCTCTCAAGTCTCCATTGAGTTTTGCCCTGAGTACATGTCCTTTGGTAGTGCCTTCCACATCAAACCAGTTGCCTTGCAGGTTTGCCTTCTCACCGGAAGGCTGACTGGCACATCCTCCCAGTGTGAAAAGAATTGCTGCCAGCATGATTTGATTTTTCATTATTTCTCCCTGCGCTCAATTGCGCATTTTTCAATTTCGTTCAATCTACTTTGTTTCCGCCCAACTTTTGCCCACTCCGAGATCAACTCTAAGCGGCACTTTAAATGGCTGCCCAAGCAGCATTGATTCCTCTACTACCTTTTTGGTTGCTTCCAGTTCGACCAAAGGAACTTCAAGCAATAATTCGTCGTGCACTTGTAAAATCAATTTTCCAGATAGTTTGTTTGCGGCCAGCTCTTTATCCAGGCGAATCATGGCCAGTTTCATGAGATCAGCGGCACTGCCCTGTATGGGGGCATTACAAGCGGCTCTTTCTTCGGCTTTTCGAAGCGCTTCATTTCTGTCGTTGATAAATTTGAAGTAGCGACGTCTTTTCCAGATCGTTTCAACATAACCAGTGCGCTTGGCATTCTGAATGGTGCTATCGAGAAAGGCGCGTACGTTGCCATAGCGGCTGAAGTATTTCTCTATGAACTTCGCCGCTTCTTTAGTGGAAATTTTTAAGTCTTGTGCGGTTGCAAAAGCGCCTTGCTGGTAGACGAGTGCAAAGTTGAGAGTTTTACCGACCCTGCGCATTTCCGTCGATACTTCTTCGATTGGTATATCGAATATTTCACCGGCCGTGCGGGCGTGTATATCCTGATTCTTCTCAAAGGCATCAATCAAAGTGGGATCTTCCGCCATGTGCGCAAGAAGGCGCAACTCAATTTGCGAATAATCAGCAGAAATGATCACGCTATCGGATTTCTGCGGCACAAACGCCCGCCGCATTTTGCTTCCGATCTCAGATTTAATCGGTATATTCTGCAAGTTTGGATTGGAACTAGATAGCCTACCCGTACTCGTTGCAGCTTGATTGAATTCACCGTGCACGCGTTTGTCTTTTTTGCCAATCAACTTTGGCAAAGCGTCCACATAGGTAGATCTAAGCTTGGTCAGTTGACGGTAATCCAAAAGCTTCGGAATAATCTCATGCTCATCCCGCAATGCTTCTAACACGGAGGCATCAGTTGAGTAGCCGGTTTTGGTTCGGCTCTTCGTTTTAAGGCCAATTTCCTCAAACAATACTACTTGCAGTTGCTGGGTCGAATTTATGTTGAACCCGTGACCGGCAAGTGCATAGATTGAAGACTCCAACTGAGCTATTTCCGTATTGAGCTGCAGGGAAAAATCGCCCAGAAACGGGAGATCAAGCGCAACACCAGCCTGCTCCATTTTGGCAAGGACAGCGGATAGCGGCAGTTCCATTTCTTCAAGAAGGTATTTTTGATCTGCATCCATTTGGTGCAAATATTTTTCGGTTAGCAAGACCATCAATCTTGCTTCGTCGCAACCGTACTCCGCGGCAGTTTCAACAGGCATTTTGTCAAAAGCCGGTTGCTTCTTGCCGGCAGTTTCTCCTGTTCGCAAAGGAACATAATCCAGAAGGCGCTGAGCCATGTCACGCAGGTTATGTCGATCGTCCGGAGAGATTATATAATTGGCGAGCATGGTATCAAATACGATGCCCTCCAGTCTTATATCGTGGTTGTAGAGCACATTCGATACAGCTTTGCCATTGTGCACAACCTTTGCGATACCGGCATCTTGAAGGACAGGTGTTAGAAGATCCAATGCATCTTGAGCGCTTAAATTGGGGCTCGATCCAATAGGCACATAGAATAATTCGGCTGTTTGGGAAGAGCTGCCGTTGCCATTCACCAACTCCAGATATTCACCTTTTTGTTTAAACTTGCCGCGCGGCAGGGCAAAGGCAAAGCCTGTTATGGTGGCGTAAATTGCTTGCTCGCCTACGGTTTGGATAACTAAGCTTACGAGCTTCGATTCTGTTATTTTTGCAACGAGATTGGCAAGCTTTTCCCTCGAATCGGCTATTTGAAAGCCAAAACGCTCAGGTATATCGAGTGTCTTTTCCGGCACAAGCGAGAGCAAATCAAGCTGGCGAGGCATTGCTTCTTCGTAGCGGCTCTCTACCGTTTCAAGCGTGATTTTGGTGCTTTCTTCCTGGGCTGCGCTCACACCCACTTTTACTTTGACCGGTTCGGGACCGGCAGCGTGCCTGAAGTTTTCGAACACCTTGGGCAGCCGCTTCACCAGCCCTTTGAATTCCAGTTCGCCAAAGAAGTTTGAAACCGCTTCTAAATTAGGTGGTGACAAATGGCAGTGATCGAAATCAAAATCAACTGGAACATCCAGTCTAATCGTAGCCAGTCGTTTACTGGCGAGGGCAACCGCTTCACCTTCGATAAGCTTTTGTTTGAGAGCTTTTGCTGTCACAAGCTCGATGTTTTTGTAAATGCCTTCAATCGTTTGATAGGAGGTTAATAGCTGTACAGCCGTCTTAGGACCAATGCCCTTGATGCCAGGAATGTTGTCTGAGGTATCACCGCACAATCCCTTGTAATCAATGATTTGCTCAGGCCAGACGCCAACTTTATCAAACACTTCCTGCCGGCCAAACAATTGCAATCCGGCTTTGGTCGGCATCAAAATTTTGATGCGCTGATGATTTTCGTCTACCAATTGGAAAGCATCTTGATCGCCCGTCAAGATCAAGACCTGCATATCCAGCTCTTCTGCAATGCGTGCCAGGGTCCCGATCACATCATCAGCTTCCCAGCCTGCTTGCTCGTATACCGGTAAGCCAAGCACCGCAATGCCTTGCTTTAAGAGCGGCCACTGCACAGAGAGATCATCCGGCATTTCATTGCGGTTGGCTTTGTATTCTTTGAATTCTTCATGCCGAAAAGTCGGTGCCTTGAGATCGAAACAGACCGCAAGCATTTCCGGTGTGTAGCGCTCGATTAGATCGAAAAGCGAATTAAAAAAACCAAGAACCGCCCAGGTAGGGGTGCCGCTTTTTGTTCGCAAGCCACTGGTGAAAAGGGCAAAGAAAGATCGGAA
>CAJCIF010000312.1 GCA_903970355.1 Actinomycetota bacterium | reverse complement strand
ACTTGATCCTGTGTTTTACTTAACCGTGACGGTGTCAAACCTGCTCCCCGCCTATTTGCATCGAGATTGAGCGGTTAAGAGGTATTGACAGCGGTGCCGGCGACATGCATAAACTTAAGACCCCTGTCATAGAGTATTCGGAAAGCAACCTTTTCTTTGTTGTTGACCGATAAAGTGTTTGTCCGGATGGCGGAATTGGTAGACGCGCACGTTTGAGGGGCGTGTGAGCAATCGTGAGGGTTCAAGTCCCTCTCCGGACACCATTTTAACAATGTCTTTCGAATACAAAGACCAAGCAAGAGAAGGAGTATCGGCGTGATAGTGACGCGAGCTCAGTGGCCGCATACGGTCGAAGACATTATCAAATCGCTTGACGGCGTCTGGGGACTGGTAGGCGCCACCGGAATGAACGGCAATCTTTTCAGGCTGGAACGCAGCCTGAACGAGCCAACTATATACACCGTGACCGAGTTCAAAGGCGCAGATGAGGAGACGATCCTCACATCAAGAACTTACCAGGCGAATGAAAAGGACCCGGCCGTTCAAGATTTCGCCAAGCAGATCGGCTTCTAGACTTGCCTCTGTGAGGTAGTAATCGTGAATGCTAAAGAACGAACATACCTGGGCATTATCACTCAGGGTTCGTTGTCGAGCGGGCTGGACATGCGACTTGATCCGGCAAACTCTGTTGAAGATTTGCGGGTCGGGCGCTTTGTTGTGGTGGCAGGTAAACGCACCCGCTTTTTCAGCATGCTCACGGACATAACGCTGGCTGCATCAAATCCTTCCATTCTGGCCAATCCACCCGTGGATGACGATTTTCTCCTTTCCGTCTTAGCGGAAAGCAGCACCTATGGCACGGTTAAAGTGCAACCCATGCTCATGCTTGAGATGTCAGATGCAAACGAGACAGAGCTCAGACCGGTAAAGACTATTCCCAGTCACTTCTCGCGGGTTTATGAAGCAAATCAGGCCGACTTTTCGCTTGTCTTTGGGGAAGAAGACCGCAATGACCTTAACAACTTCAATTTCGCGATCGGCAAACCGCTCAATATGGACACTCCTGTCTGCGTTAATCTCGAACGCTTTATTGAGAGATCGAACGGCATATTTGGAAAATCCGGCACCGGCAAATCGTTTCTAACGCGCATCTTTTTATCCGGCATTATCAGTCTGGATGTCGCATCGGTTCTAGTCTTCGATATGCATAATGAATATGGTTGGCAGGCACTTTCTGAAAGCAAATCGGCACCGCGTGTCAAAGGCCTGAAGCAACTATTTGGTTCGAAAGTGGCCGTCTTCAGCCTCGATGCCGCTTCCTCAAAGGCGCGCGGAATCCCTGATGCCCACGAGCTTTTCATTGGCTACGATCAGCTCGAAATTGAAGATCTGGATCTGCTCAAAAACGAATTATCTTTATCAGAAGCCACTCTCGAAAATGCCTATATCGTCAAAGAAAAGTTTGGAGCAGATTGGATCTCTACATTATTAGACATGAGTGGCGAGGAAATCGAAGAGTTTACGACAACGCACAAAGGCCATCCGGTTGCGATTAAAACTCTCCAACGCCGCTTAAACACAGTGATCCAAAAGATCTCCTATTTGCGGCCGCGCGTCGGTCACAATTATATAGACCAGATTTTGCGATATATCGAAAGTGGCCGGCATGTTGTTCTGGAATTTGGCCGGCAGAATAATCTGCTCTCCTACATGCTTGCTGCCAACATTATTACCAGGCGCATCCACGCCGAATACGTGCGCCGGTCAGAGCTTCATACTGCCAATCCGGAAGAAACAGCAGCCCCTCGCAAGCTCATGATTGTTCTTGAAGAAGCACATAAGTTTCTGGCACCGCAGGTGGCTCGCCAAACCATTTTTGGTATCATCGCCCGCGAGATGCGCAAATATGCTGTTACCTTGCTGGTTGTTGATCAGCGTCCAAGCGGCATAGACCCTGAGATTCTTAGCCAAATTGGCACCCGCGTGACAGCTCTACTCAACGACGAAAAAGATATAGATGCAGTTTTCACTGGCGTAAGCGGCAGCCAAACTTTGCGTACCGTTTTGGCTCAGTTAGATCCGAAGCAGCAGGCTTTAGTGCTTGGATATGCTGTGCCTATGCCGGTAGTTGTCCGCACTCGTCCTTTCGATGCCGATTTTTACCAGGCGGTAGCGAGTCATACAAATTTTGAAGGGTTATCACCGGAAGGGCGCAAAAATAAGGCGCGTGTTGCTAAAGAAGAACTTTTCGGATGAGCTTTTAGGATAAGCGGTGCCCTTGCCATTAACTTGCCAACGGCTTTTAATGTAAGCGTGAGACTTTTGAAGGTGCAATCAGGCGTGTTGGATGAAGAGTCCTTCTGAACGCAGCAACGAAGATATCGATTCCCAGCGCAATTTTATGGAAGCGCGTGAACCGAGCGAACTGATCATGTGCCTTGTTCTTGCATGCGCATATCTTGGTCTTGCAAAATATTGCTGGGTGCCGCTTCTGGTTGCAAAGAACTGGAAGCTCCTCATTAACGTAGAAGGCTTTTTCATCACCATTTCGCTCTTAGCTGTCCTGGTAGGCGTAAGACCTTACCTGAACCCCTCTAACTTGCAGCTGAGCAACAAAGGCATTAAATACCTGGGCCCTTACTGGCCAAGGCGCAAAACAGTGAACTGGGATCAAGTGCTCAGGCTCTATTTGAGCGCCGAGCTCATAATCATTTTGTACAAACCGAATCCGAAACGGAAGCGCACCTGGCCTCTCATAATTCCGTCAATTTACCTTGCTGATCGTGACAAGATTCCGGATGCAATCACAGAGTTCTGCCCGATTGAGCCAATCATAATGACCAGCCCTGCACTGATTTCGCGTGTCACATTCGCAGTGCTGTTCTTGTTTATTGTGATTTGGATGTTGGAACTTTTGATCAGCTAAGGCAGCAGATACTGATACCACATTCAATGGCTAACTCATTGATTGAGCGTGCGCAGATAGCCGATGAGGTTGCCAAGTTCTATATCCGTCAATATGCTTTTGGGCTGCCCTGGCATATTTGCTTTGCCTTTTCGTATAAAAGCGGCCAGTTGATTGTCATCCGGAAAGTCCGTGGCAAGGTTTTCCAGAGTCGGTCCAAACCCCTTTTTACCCCCCGGATGGCAGGTATTGCAGCTCCGAATGAATATCTGTTCGCCTGTAAGATAGCCGGATCGAGAGGCATCCTGTGCAGCTTGCACTTTCTTTGAATTTTGAATGCGACGCATCTCTTCTGATATGGAACAACTCGCTAGGAGAAGCGCAAGGGCAGACCATAAAAATATGCTTTGACTATTTTTCGGCATTATGAATAGCCCTTGGTCGCATCTCGAAAGTGACCACCATTGGTCATCTTACGGGACGTTAACATCTTCTACTCTGAGAAAAACTCTATATTACCAGAGCATATGGCAGTTAAATATGGTGGCATCATTTGCGAGCCTGAAATCCTGTAAAACCTTTGTGAAACAGCCTTTGGTTAACATGGTTATTACCTGGGCAGTGTAAAGTTATAAGTAGGCAAAGACAACTGACTATCTATCGAGTCATCGATTTATTTTCATCTCTTCCGAGTCAGCGTCCGCGTCAGCTAAAATTATCGCTTTCCGGTTCCGTGTACATAGACGGACCTTGTGTAATTCCCGCTCCGAACGTTCCTAGAAAATGCAAAAGAAAATGAATCCCCAAGTAACCCGAGTAGATACACAAGCCTCCCGTGTAGATCCACCTGTTAAGCCGCCAGGCTCGGAACCAGAACAACGCATTATTATCCGCGGCGGCAAGCCGTTATCCGGTACAGTGCGCGTCGGCGGTGCCAAGAATGCTGTCCTTAAAATGATGGCCGCAGCGCTGCTTACGAACGACGTAACAGTTATCCGCAACGTCCCGGATCTTACCGATGTACATATGATGGCTGACATCATTCGCTATGTCGGTGCCAAAGTAACCATTAATGGTTCAGAACTGTCGATTGATGCCCGTAACATTACAGACCACGAAGCACCCTATGAGCTCGTTAGCCAGCTAAGAGCATCCTTTGTAGTGCTTGGTCCGCTACTGGCTCGCGTTGGCGAAGCGAAAGTGTCGCTTCCTGGTGGCTGCAACATCGGTGAAAGACGCATCGATTTGCACGAAAAGGGTCTCAAACAACTCGGTGCAGAAGTTTGGACGGACCACGGCTATGTATGTGCTAAGGCAAGCAAGCTGGTTGGAACGCATATCTATCTCGATCGCCCGTCAAACGGTGCTACCGAAAACATTATGTTGGCTGCTGTTTTAGCTGAAGGTCAAACCATCATCGAAAACGCTGCTCAAGACCCGGAAATTGTGAACCTCGCTGAGTTCGTTAACAGCATGGGCGCAAAGGTGAGCGGAGCCGGTACATACCAATTGGTTATTGATGGTGTCAGACCGGAAGAAATGCATGGTAGCGTATTTGATACCATTCCCGATCGCCTCGAAGCCGGCACTTTCGTGTTAGCTACGCTCGCCACCACTGGTGAAGTCACTATCGAAGGCGTCAACCCGCATCACCTCTATTC
>CAJCIF010000311.1 GCA_903970355.1 Actinomycetota bacterium | reverse complement strand
CTGCCCTTCCGGCATCAGCGAAACAAACCTCCCAATCTTGGTCGAAGTCCAGTCTCCAGGCATAACTCTCATCGCCTTGCCCTCCCTTTTTTTGTTAATCAATAGGTGTCCGAATTGACGCTCCTATTCTGAATACGTGTCAAAAGCAAAAAAGGTTCAACCTTCGGTGGCTAATTGGGCAAAAATTTTTCTGACGAATGGTCAATTTTCTGACAGGTTTTGCTCGTCTAAGTTTGTTTAGCCGTGGGGCTGGCTCCATAAAATGTGGACGCGCAAGCTTGCCTCCACATTTTATGGAGCAGTTATTTTTAGAACAATATTGTTTATTTGTGGTTGAGGAGATGCAGGCGCACTAAGTTTAGGGCTTCGTTGGAAGCGCGGAGGCGCATGTCTTTTCGGGCATGACGGCTAGGCAAGTTTACTTGTTTACCTTCGTATCCGCCTTCCCAGGCTAACCCAATAAAAGTCAAACCAACGGGCTTTTCTTCTGTGCCACCACCAGGTCCGGCGATGCCAGTTACGCTCAGACCTAAATCTGCTTGCGCTAGTTTTCTGATTCCTATGGCCATTTGTTCAGCACATTCAGCACTAACAGCGCCATGCGCAGCTAAGACTTTTTCTTCAACACCAAGAATTTTCGATTTCGCTTCATTGGCATAAGTAACCACATTCAATTTGATGTATTCGGAACTGCCAGGACGATCAGTCAAACGTTCGCTCACAAGACCACCGGTGCAAGACTCTGCTACAGCGAGAGTCAAGTGTCGTTGGCTCAGCATATCCCCAAGAACAGAGTCCAAAGTGTCATCGTCGAATCCATAACAAAGAGTGCCACTGTTAGTGACAATCTCTTCAATTACCGGTGCAGCTAAAAGTTTGGCTTGTTCTTCCGTTTCTCCTCGCGTGGTAACGCGTAGACGGCATTCCCAATTGCCTGCATAAGGCGCAACCGTTGGATTTTCTAAATTGAGAAGATGCGCGTATTTCTCTGCCAGTGCAGATTCGCCTATACCGTAGTGCTTCAAATCTCGCGACCAAAATGTACCGGTTGCATAAGTTTTTGAAAGATAGCCAAAGGCTGTTTCCTGCCACATCGCTTTTAATTCGCGCGGCACACCTGGAAAAGTGAGAATGGTACGGGGAAGTTTGCTTTTGATAAGACCAATGCGCGTGCATAGATTTTCTGGTATTTGCCACAAGACACCAGGAGCCGTACCGGCAGGGTTAGGTAAGATGCTTGCGCCTTCTGGGCGCAAAGCTTGTTTGCGATTCGATTCCGGCATGTTGTAGCGAAAACTGGCAAACAGTTTTTTGATGTGCGCGAACACTTCTTCATCAAAATAAAGAGGTACTTCAAAAAGATCGGCAATGCATTCTGTTGTGAGGTCATCAGCAGTTGGACCAAGACCGCCTGTCGTAATCACAATGTCAGCACGCTTGAGTGCGCTTAAGAAAGCGTCTTTGATCCGTTCCTTGTTATCACCAACGGTTGTTCTGAAATAGCAATTAATTCCAAGCTTCGCTAATTCACTTGCTATGAACTGAGCGTTTGTATCAACGATTTGACCGAGCAAAAGTTCGGTTCCAATCGACAATATTTCGGCGGTTGCCACGAGGTCACTCCGAAAAAAGAAGCAAAGATAAGAGTGAAAGAAATTCTAGGCGACAGAGCGATCTTGGGCAACGATCATACTCTTGTGTCCACCAGATTCAGCCGGTGCGTTGGATTGATCGTTGACGTCTCGCGCAAAGAATATAACGATGCCAAGCAAGACTATCCCAAAACAGACAAAAAAGAAAACGAGCCAGCCCTGAGCTGGATCTTTATGATGTGCGCCTTCTGCCACGTTGCCCCCTTGGATACCCGTTCTTTAAGTTTGAGTTCCGTATGTTTCAGAATAACTTGCCCTGGCTATTTTGCGGGAGAAATCACGCCTCAATTTTGGAATCTTTTGTAATCAAACAGCTATAGCTTCCCAATCGATTCCAACAGCACTTGTGTTTCAGGAAGGTTATAGCTACCCGATTGGCTTTGAATACCGTATATGCGAAGTATTCTATGTTGATCTTTGAGATTGATACATCCCAACAATCCCTCTTTTGATTCACCATCATCCAGTTCGCCAATTATGTATGGCATTACTTGTCCTGCGATGTTCATTTCACCTTTTATTTTGCGTGACTTAAAACGTGTTGCTGCTCCGCTGCTCAGCGTGCTCGACGTATAGTTTTCGTTCAGTATTTCAGTTGAATCCCTGGCATCTGCATCTGGTGTTGAGAGGAATACAATCTCCTGTTTATCAGGCTCGTGTTCAATTGCTAGAAAGTTGACATCTTTCTGCGTCAAAGTGTTTGTTTTTTCTTTCGGAATTCCAAACCAGTACAAGATCTTGTCTGCGTTCACACCAATGCCAAGCTTATATTGGTAGCCAGGCGGCAAAGATTCCGGAAATTGAGCGACGTTGCGGGCTACTAAGACAATGTTTTTGAAATCAAAGGCTTCTTTCATAATCTGCTGAGAAGCTCGAATAGAAGCCAATCCTCCCACAAAGAAAAACAAGTAAGCGATAACTACAATAGCGATCACTCCCGTTGCCCAGATTGGAAACGGTTCGGTTTGCACTATTGATTCGGTTGAATCCATCTCAATATCTAATGAGCCAGACCGAGAGTTTGTTCGTAAGCAAAAATTGTATTAGCCATTAACATTGCCACTGTCATTTTGCCGACACCGCCGGGTACCGGGGTAATAAGGCCAGCTACCTTTTGCACTTCTTCGAATTTTACATCGCCGCATATGTGCTTTTCACCATCATCGCCCTGGATGTGATGCGTGCCTACATCGATGACGCAAGCACCGGGCTTTATCCACGAGGCACCAACCATCTTGGCCCGTCCGGCTGCTACGACAAGAATATCGGCTGTGCGGCAGATTCCCTCGAGATCGACGGATTTACTGTGACAGGAAGTGACGGTCGCATCCTTCTGCAAGAGTAATGCAGCAATCGGTTTTCCAACCAAATTGGATCTGCCAATCACGACGGCATGTTTGCCTTTAATAGGTACTTCATATGCTTCTAACAAAGCCATGATGCCACGCGGAGTGCAGGGCTGCAGAGCCGGTTTGCCGGCAAAGAGAAAACCTAGATTGTACGGGTGGAGACCATCAACATCTTTATGATGTGATACCGCCAGTAGTATCTCTTCGGTCGGTAAATGCGAAGGGAGAGGAAGCTGCACCAGAATGCCGTCGATTTTTTCATTGGCATTTAGTTCTTTTATGCAGTCGAGCACAGTTTTTGTTTGCACATCCCCTGGGAAACGATGCATGTGACTCTCAATGCCAATTTGCTTGCAGGCTAGAATTTTGTTTTTTACGTAGATTTCGCTGGCTGGATTCTCCCCAATTAAGATAACTGCTAAGCCCGGATTACGATGACCGGCAGCAAGATATTTGCTTACCTTCTCGGTTAGCTCATCTTTGATCTTCTTCGATACGGGCTTGCCATCAATCAGTTTGGCAACTTCTTGATTCTGCGAAATCATGTTCTTCTCCTATGGGGTCAATAACAAAGTATAGATCCAGTGAGGGATTAATACTGAGACCAAGACCGGTTCATTCCGAAATGTGCTGAAAAGTCTTGGCAAGATTCAGCTCCGGACCGTCTTTCTGACCGAATTTGAAGGTAATGTCGTGGCCACTAGTGACGGAGCCTATTTCGGTGAAAGGGACATGTTTTGTTGATGCGAGCCACTTTCGCCAGGATGATGCAGAGAGCGTCCCAACTAGCTCGTAGTCTTCACCACCGTATAGCGCCCATTCAAATACATCGGCACCGTAATTCTTAGCTATTTTTTTCGTTTCCGCTGCGATTGGTACTTTTTCTAAATCAATGGTCATTCCTATATTAGAAGCACGCGCAATTTGAAAAAGAGCATCGGCAAGACCGTCACTTGCATCCATTAAAGCGCCGCGACTGCCAATCTGGTTTGCCATGGCCCATGACTCCTTCAATCGAGGCTCCGGCCGCACGTGCTTGCCCAAACAAGAATTGTGTTCGAATCTGCGTTTTGCACCGGCTTCGCTATGCAAAAGCTCAGCCTGCCCAGCTCGGCTTGCACCAAAATGGCCAGTGACAACAATAACGTCGCCTTCTTGAGCCCCTTTGCGGGTAAGTACACCCCGACTGTGGCTTTCGCCTATGATCGTAATGGCAATGGTAAGAACGGCGCCGCCCGTTATGTCGCCGCCAACAATAATAGTGTGATAGAAATCAGAGCATTCTTTTAAACCGTCGTAAAGGTCGGAGAAAGCCGACTTTGCAAAATTTTTGGGCAAGGTGACGCTTACAAGAGCAAAACGCGGCTTGCCAGCCATGGCTGCGATATCACTCAAATTAACAGCAAGCGCCTTCCAGCCTAAATCTGCAAGGCGAATTTTGTTTGACAAGAAATGCGTTCCGTCAACGAGAGTGTCGATACTGACGAGCATATGGCCGGGCAAAATTGCACAATCGTCGCCAATAAAACGATTACCCAGCTTGTCTTTTATAAGCTCGATGAACTTTTGCTCGTTGCTGGGAAAATGTGACCGGGCCTTAGCCATGCAGATTCTGAATTGAACTTGACAAATCGGTTGCGGAAGGGACTTAGATGCTACAATCAGCGCTCAGTGGAGTCTATCTCGTTTAGCAAGGTTTGATTGTGTTTTACATAGCTCATTTAATTGCCGGACTTGTGCAAGCCCTTAACATCCTGGTTTTCCTCTGGTGCGTGTTAAGTTGGTTTCCAAATATTCGCTGGTACGAGCAGCCGTTCAAAACGCTGGACCAGCTTGTTCAACCAATCGTTGCCCCTTTCCGAAAATTAATTCCACCGATATCTAACATTGATTTGTCGCCAATGGTCGCGATGATAGTTCTGCAATTGCTTGCTGGTGTGGTAGAAAGATTGCTCTGAGCAATTCATAAAGGGCCCACCACTTGAACTTTACTCGACGCTCGTTCCTATTCGGTTCGATAGCCTGTCTGGGCGGGCTTACCCAAACAGAGTCGCTTGTCTTCGCCAAGGCTGCAAAGAAGCGCGACCAGCCTGTAAAGGGACCTCACATCGTAGCGAGACACCACTGGTCTCCTGCAATTTCGGCCGATTTTGTGGCAGTAGCAGATCTTGGCGTCTGCTGCCTTGCAAATGAGTTTGGCAGGGTCAGCTTTGTTGATCTAAATAAAGCCGGCCCGGACGGCAAATCGGCGCGCGTCATCTCTGAACTGTCCGACATCGGCAAGAAGGTATTTGATTTTGGCGTAGCGGGTCGAAGAGCCTTTGCGCTGATCGATCAATCTACCGATACCGAACAAAAACTTGGTCTCGTTATTATCAATCTCAATCCGATCGTGTCTCCATCTGTGGTGGCAACACTGCCGCTCGATAAACTGAGTGAGGCAACGGCGATTGCCGCATGGCAAGACATGATTTGTGTGGCCGGTTTGGCGCCAAGCGGCGAAAGCCTGGTTGTTTGCTACACGTTAGGCAAAGGCAAAAGCAATGAAACCACTCTTCAATCCAGCCTCACTTTCGATCGGCCCGTTGCCAAAATAGATTTGCAAAATCGCATGTTGACGGCCCTGCAAAGCGGCGAAAAATCACATATCGTGACGGTTAGTTATCTCAATCCATCGTCGCCTCAGATCCGCAACACTTTGGAATTATCTGGTAATTACAGCTTTCTTGCGAGATCGAAGGATCTAGCCATTGCTTTTGGTGAAACATCACCTGAAAAATTTGAAGCGCAGTTGATCAA
>CAJCIF010000310.1 GCA_903970355.1 Actinomycetota bacterium | reverse complement strand
TTCAGACGGCCGTTCCCCGTTGACTGAGCAACTGTATATGTCATCGACTTTGATTTCGGATTTGGATAAAGGGCTTTTTGAAGCCCAACAAAAAGCCCGACAACTTCTCAAACTAGTTGAGGATAAGGGCTTTCTTAAGATTGGCGCGACGGAAAAAGAAGTGACAGAGCAGATATATGAGCTGGCTCTGGAAAAATTTGGCACAAAGAAACACTGGCACAAACGCATAGTGCGTACTGGCACAAACTCGATTCTTTCATTCGATTTCAATCCGCCGGATCAAACTATTCAAGAAAATGATCTGGTTTATTTGGACTTGGGCCCTGTCTTTGATGAGTACGAAGGTGACATCGGCAAGACGTTTTTGATGGGAACCGATCCGAAGAAAGCGAAACTTTTGGTAGATCTTGAGCGCATTTGGGTAGAGTCCAAAGCGTTTTATCTCAAACGGCCCAGCATGACTGGTGCTGAATTGTTTGCAGAAATCCTGGCACTAAGTTCAGAAGCTGGATGGGCCTATGCAAGCGAGATTGGCGGACATATCATCGGTGAGTTCTCCCATAAACAAAGACACGGAAAATTGCCGGAGCACTATATCAACGAACTCAATAATTTGCCTATGGACACTCTTTTAGAAGATGGCAGTAAAAGGCACTGGATCTTAGAACTTCATCTCGGTGATCCGGATCAACAATATGGCGCCTTCTTTGAAGATCTGCTCACCCTTTAGAACTTTATTTTTCCCCAATTCATAGTGAGAGGATTTCCTCCTCCCTGGTGCATCCTGTGCAAATTTTTGAGTCCGCGGTCTTTCACGAAGGTCGTCATGTGCGGGTGATAAACAGGCAATGTGGAGGAGTGATAAATTCTATCCGGCTCGGTTCCCGGAGTGCTGATCAGTCCAAGCCTTTCTAAAAAGGGCGACGTTTCATGTTGTGCGAATCCACCTGTCGATTCAAAATAAACAGCAGGCGAACCGGCGCTCGCACTCGTTCTTGATGGACTAGAAAAGATAGATTCGAAGAAACTCGGAACAGCCGCACGGGGAGTCTGTTCGTAATCATGGAAGATCTGCCCGCCAACTCGAGATGCCTCGCCATCTCCTTCAAAAAATCGCACAGCGGCATTTCTCAAACGTGAGCTTGAACAAAATGCAAGTGCTGTAACGGCGATGGTAGCTGCTAACTTGTGATGGCTTATCCAATCAATCACACCGCCTGATTGTTCTTGCGTTTGTGATGCGCTGTTCGGCTGTATTTCAGTTGGTTGAACTAAATTAGCTCCTGTAATTTCGGCGCGATTTAAATGCAAAAGCGGGAAGTCGTAAGATTGGTTTGAAGGCGGTGCAACTGATGTTGCGTCACTGTTGTTACTGCCGACACTGTTATCTGTAATTGTGGTGCCAGGCGAACCAGGTGTAATTGTGGTGCCAGAAGAATCGAGTGTAATTGTGGTACCGGATGAATCGGTAGCCTTAGCGAGCGGTGGCTTGCAATCATTGCGGAACTGTTGGATGAATGCAGTGTCAGGTTCTACAAATGGTGTTGCCGGAGGCAAAGGCACAAAGGATGATGCCATCTCATGATGGTTGATCCAATCTAGCGGCTTTGATTCGTCTGCCATTGCATTTCTCTTTGCTTTGTGGTGCAAACTACCCGAAGGATACACCCGATGACGTTTTCACGGTTGTGAATAGGGGGGATTTCCCCAATCTCGGCGCAAGCGGAAACAGGGGCTTTTGTAATTTAAGAACGTATAGAGGGCGGCACCCGAACTGGTTTATACAAATATAGTTGACATAGTCAAGTAAATAATTGACAATAGCAACTATACTGTTGCGAGCAATTGAAAATTCATGGCAACATTGGCAAATTCGGACTTGTCCCAGCGAGTTGAATCGGTACGCAAATTCAATCGCTTTTACACGCAACAAATTGGGGTCCTTCGTGAAGGGTTGTTAGGCAGCCCGTTCTCTTTGACCGAAGCACGCGTCATCTACGAATTAGCTCACCGTGATTTGTGCGCTGCTATAGAACTCAGCAAAGAGCTTGGACTAGATCCAGGCTATCTCAGTAGAATTCTCCGTTCCTTTTCTCAAAAGGGTTTAGTAAAGAAACTTTCTTCAAAGGAAGATGGTCGCCGATCGCTATTGTCTCTCACCACCAGAGGACAAAGAGCTTTCGCAAAGCTGAATGCAAGATCACGTGAGCAAGCGGCTGAACTCCTCACCCAATTCACTTGCGACGAACAAAATCGGCTGATTGCCTCGATGAAGCATATCGAGAATGTATTAGCCGCACCAACTGAGCAAAAGTCCCCGTATTTGCTTCGTCTCCACCAACCGGGAGACATGGGATGGATTGTTCATCGTCACGGCGTTCTCTACTGCCAGGAACTTGGCTGGGGAGACAATTTCGAAGCTTTGGTGGCAGACGTCGCCGCTAAGTTTATCCAGAACTATGACCCGAAGATGGAACGTTGTTGGATTGCAGAAAAGGATGGAGAGGTTGTAGGCTCGGTAGTTCTGGCAAAAAAGGACAAAAGAGTAGCCCAATTAAGATTACTTCTGGTCGAACCAAAGGCGCGTGGATTAGGAATCGGAAAGCGACTTGTATCGGAGTGCATACGGTTCGCCCGTCAGGTTGGTTACGAAAAAATCACGCTTTGGACAAATGAAGAACTTATTGCGGCGCGACAAATTTATGAAAATGAAGGATTTCAGGTTGTGTCAAAAGAACCGCATGCCATGTTTGGGCGAAGTATGGTCGGCGAGACCTGGGAGTTGAAACTAGCCTAGAATCAGTTATTCACCGACGAATCGCCGATTTTGTTTTTTGAGAGAATGCTCTTTTTTCGAATCAACACGACGTTCCTTAGAGGCGCGCGTTGGTCTGGTGGCGCGCCGAATAGTTGGTGCTTCAGCAACCGCCTCAATCATTTCGCGCAGTTTTTCCATGCAGTCTTCGACATTTTTCGCCTGATCTCTATGTTTTTGGCTCGTTATGATTAGCTCGCCGTCATTGGTGAGCCGATTTCCGTAAGCGTTCGTAAAGCGTTCTTTCACGCCATACGGAAGACTGGTGCTGGCATTCACGGGCC
The DNA here is from genome assembly GCA_903970355.1 of Actinomycetota bacterium. GTDB lineage: Bacteria > Cyanobacteriota > Vampirovibrionia > Obscuribacterales > Obscuribacteraceae > CAJCIF01. Next base: position 7,343 of record CAJCIF010000310.1, on the reverse strand, counting down.
AGCGCAATACAGCCTTGCTGTTAACTTTGTTGACATTCTGCCCGCCAGGACCACCACTTCGAGCAAATGTGATCTCGAATTCCTCAAGCGGTATTTGTATTCTCTGTCCAATTGAAAGCATAGACAAAGAGTCTACCGCGAATGGCGATGGGATGCTCGCCCATAAATGCTGGTAGAATTCATCAGCTTATTTTTGTTGCCCTGCTATGAAATCGAAGTTAGCTTTTTTTTTGGTGAGTTTGCTTATTCTCGTGGGAACAGCCAGCTATGGCAGTTCCACCGATTTTGAGCTGGTTACTACAGATGTCGAGGCTGTACTTTCCGATAAGGTAGATCTCCAGCATGGCGCTTTGGCGAGTACCGATACCAGCAATATCAGCAATCAAAAGTTCTATTACCTTCATCCTGGTAATGGAGGCAACTCCCTCCAGGCGGCTTTGGCTAATGGCACCGACAAGGTATTACATGCTGTTTGGAGAAAGGCGAAGGAAAGCGGTGGAAGCCAAATTGTCTATTCTTTTTCCACTGACCTTGGAAAAACCTGGCACGATGAGGAACTGGCAAGCAAAATTTCGAATGTTGCAAGTGAACCAGCAATTGCGGTGGATTCAAATGGTGACGTGCATGCAGCTTGGCTTGATATGCATGAAGGTGAAACTGTTCCAGACATTTTTTATGCAAGTCGAACAAACGGATCTTGGACACAACCTGTCAGACGAAATAATTGCACCAAGAAATGCAGTTCTTTGCAGATCGCTTGCGGCGGCAAAGGTAGCGTCTACATTGCCTGGTGCGAAAATGATGGCCAAACTTCAAATGTTTGGTGCATCGCTACGGACCGACGAGGTAAATCTCGAAAAATCAATATTGCAGAAGGAGCAGGCACGGCCACGGATGCCAGGGTCGCTGCAGAAGGGACCGGCAGGGTTGCAGTTGTTTGGACACAAAGCAGCGTACCCGGAGAAAGCAGACTTTGTGCTCGATTGTCCCGTGATTCATTCGATGAAATATCGGATGAGATCACCTTGGTTAAAGGTGATGATTCTGCCTGGCACTATATCCTCACATTATCAATCAACAAGATGTTTCTCTTTTGGAATAAGGGAGAGGATAAGATAAGCCCCGTCAAAACTGCCACACGAGGCTTCAACGACATCGCAACCGGTCCTTCAACCACCGGCGAAATGGTTACTCATCCACACCACGGTTATTAATAGCATTACATCGAAGCAAGGACAATTGAAATCATGCTACCCGCTATCAGAAAACTAGAAACGGTCGAAATGATTCGTGATGGTGGTTCGTTTGCGGCAAAGTTCGAAAGTGATGGCGCCAGGCGATATATCCTCTTCATTGAGATCAACCAAGCTAACCCAACTTCCAAAAAATTAGAGAAGGATGGCGTTGGTTACCTCACACCTATTCTCATTGACTGTGATCCGCAAAAGCGGCCAGCCGACTCTGCTGAAAAAATCTATAGTGAATTGAGTGGGCCAGCGATTCCAATTTCATGGAATCAGGCACGCGAAATTCTCAGTACAATCACTTCTCTAGCAACTGAGCTACGCCCGATGCAGACAAAATGGCTAGAGCGAATGGTGTTCGTCGCTGCGAATGAAGGGATGGACTAATACCTAAATATTGAAGGCAGTGACTTTGCCATCTGCGTTAAACCATATTGCTCCGCCGCTACCTAACATGATGCCGTCGGCGCGCACAAACATATTATGGGGAACTGTGTTGCGGATGATGACTTTGCGTTCGTCGGTGAATATATTATTGTAGTGACTGAGAAGTTCTGATGCGCTTTTGATATTAACAGCTTTTCCTCTCACTTCCAGAGAGATTGGATATTGAAACATCGAAGCGACTGCTTCTTTGTCCCCCATCAAAACCGCAATTCTCCACTTCTGAACTTTGCTTTCAAATTCGGCATCATCGGCAACGCCCGCTATTGCATAGCGTCTATCTCCATCGTTACCTACGCTGCCTGTTTGATATAGATAAAACGGACGAGAGTCCGATCCGTCCATCTTTGACCAGGTGCCTTCCATTACTTCGCCATGAATTCTTGCTCTGAAATGCCCTTTTGGATCTTTATCCGGAAAGATGCATTTAAAAATGCCGGTTCTTCTACCTTCATCATCAAGCTCGTATAGAATCAAATCGCCTTTTTTATCTTTTTCAGAATGCAAATAAATATTTTTGAGATTTCTGTCGTAGAAGTAGTATCCACAAACTTCATTGCCTGGGCGAGACGCTTTTGAACCGACTAAACCCAGTGTCAGTCCTATCTTTTGATCGCCGATTGTTCCTTCGTAATCCGTTGTCATACCAAATGTTGGTGCCTGGATGAAAAGAGCACCAACTAAAATTGTCCAACGGTAAAAAGGTTGCATTTTTGTTTTATCCAGAACGGAGAATCTCTCCGTGAGCGGCGTCGTTTTTCTGTTCCAGTCGTTCTCGCAGAAGTGTGTGTGATTGCAGGTCGGGATCAGTCTTTATCAATTGAAGAGCAGCGTTTCTGGCATCTTCTAAAGTCTTGGTGTCTTTGACAAGATCTGCTAACAGTAAGTCAGGTAGTCCACTTTGACGATAACCGAGGAATTCTCCAGGGCCACGTATTTCGAGATCCTTTTGGGCAACGATGAAACCATCATTAGTTTCGGTGAGGACACCTAATCGTTCCATTGTAGACGGAGATCTGCTGTCTGCGATCAAATAACAGAAAGATTGTTCGCTGCCCCGACCAACCCGACCACGTAATTGATGCAGTTGGGCAAGCCCGAAACGATCGGCATTTTCAATTACCATTACCGTGGCATTCGGGACGTCGACACCTACCTCGATTACCGTCGTACTAACAAGAATATCGAAATTGTGCTTACGGAATTCATCCATCACTTCTTCTTTTTCTTGTGGTTTAAGCTTGCCGTGCATTAAAGCGATGCGGTCCTTTAAGTGCGGAAAAACTTCCTCTTTGAGTCTTTCAAATTCTTGGGTAGCGGCTTTGGCAGCCAGAGTCTCTGATTCTTCGATAAGCGGGAAAACAACATAAACTTGCCGACCAAATAAAATTTGTTCCTGCACTCTGTTCCAAACTTCTTTTCGGCCAAGAGAACCAGTTTTCAATTCTGTTTTTATGGGTTTTCGACCGGGCGGCATTTCATCAATTTCTGAGACATCTAAATCGCCATGAATTGTAAGCGCGAGAGTTCGGGGTATTGGTGTTGCCGTCATCGTCAAAAGTTCCGGAGATAAGCTCTTGGCTTTGAGACGGGCCCGTTGTTTTACGCCGAAGCGGTGCTGTTCATCAATAATTATGAGCCCGAGGTTTTTAAACTCAACGGCTTCTTCAAGAAGCGCGTGTGTACCAACTGCTATGTGAACTTGCCCGGAAAAAAGTTCTTGATGAATTTGTTTGCGTTCTTTTGCACCTTGCTTGCCGAGTACGACTGCGCAACGTAAACCTAGCGGAGTGATCAACTTTTGAAACTGGCGGTAATGTTGTTCAGCGAGAATTTCTGTCGGTGCCATTACAACGGCTTGAAATCCATTATCTATGGCCGTCAGGGCAGCCATCAGTGCGACGACTGTTTTGCCTGAACCAACGTCGCCTTGCACCAGCCGATGCATAGGTTTAGGTGCGGCGAGATCTCGGGCTATTTCACCAAATACCCTTTCTTGTGCTCCCGTCAATGTGAAGGGCAGATGCTTACGAAGTTGATTGACGTAACCGTCAGCCTTGGGCTCAAATGAAAGTGCATTTTCAGTGCGATCAAACTTGAGTCTTCGCACAGCCAGTCTGAGTTGCACCATGAAAAGTTCATCAAAGACGAGGCGGCGACGTGCTTCATCAATGGACTCCGGCGTTTCTGGAAAATGGATGTTGGCGAGGGCAGACTGCAAATCGGTAAGACCATATTGTTGTCTAATCGAATCTGGAAGAGCGTCCCGAATATAAGTACCGTAGCTTTGCAGAGCGTTGTACATTACGTTGCGAAGATGCCTCAGGCTAAGTCCTTCGGTAAGCGGATAAACCGGCACCAAACGGCCTACGTGAATACTTTCCTGATTGCGAACCTCAGTCTCCTCTTCGCCATCAGCGTTTTGCGAAAATCCGAGTATTTCGATTTCAGCATTTTTTAGCGCATATCTTCTGCCGTAGCTATCATGTTCGACAATTCCCGAAGCAAGCACCTGAGCGCCTTTGGGATACTGTGCCTTGTAACGGTCTAAAAGATACTTGTTCGAACGTCCGCCAATAAATTTCGTAACTGTAATGCTTCCAGTGCCATCGTAAATAACGATGGTCATGATGGACATGTTGCCGCGCTTAGACTGGAAGGCACCTACGGAGCGGATAGTTCCCAGAATCGTCACTTCCTGTCCAATTTGCAAATCGCAAATATTCAGTTTGTTTTGAAAATCAAGATGACGCCGCGGGTAGTGGCGCAGTAAATCTTCTACTGTATTTATATTGATCTGTTTCAGAATGCCCGCTAATTTTGGACCAACCCCCTTTACGAATTGAACATCGGTTTCCGCCGGATTCGCATCCTTACTGTTTTTCTCGCCAGGCGGTTTTTCAAAAACGGGAGCTGGCTTAGGGACATTGCCAATCGGATTGCCAGTTGGCCTGGCAGACGGGGGAGTTGTTCTAGATGCTACCGGCGCGTTGCGTGCTGGTGCATTGCCCGCTGGCGCATTGCTCGTTGGCGCATTGCTCGTTGGCGCATTGCTCCTTGGTGCATTGCTCCTTGGTGCATTGCCCGCCAGTGCATTGCTCGTCGGTGTATTGCTCGCCAGCGAATTATTCGTTTGCGAAGATCGTGTGTTCTCGGCGCCGGCTTGCGGTTCGGATGTCGGCGCGATGCTCACGCTTACTTCCGGAAATGCATTGGCAAGAAGTTCTTCGGCCCGTTTTACTATTGATATGCGCGTACCGACATCCGTATTTGGATATTCACGGAACAAGGCGCGAATGGTTACCCAAAGAGCATCTTTTGGATATGTGCGACAGAGTCGTGCTGCCGTTTGGCGCATAAAGCTCGAGAATGTCGAACGCCTTCCCTGGAAATCCGCGTATTGAGCGCGCCTTTCTACGGCGATTGCTTTCTTTAAAGCAGACGACAGCGATTCAGGGTTTAGGGCTATCTGCTGAGTTTGAGGCACTATCTGTGTTGTCTAGCGAATGCGCGCAACTAACTCTAGGTTAGAAGAAGCTTGCAAGTTCCGCTAGTGAAATTAACTCAAATAAGCAAGTAGCAAAAGTAGCTACTGCAGCCGGTTCAATATGAGCTTACTGATAGCTTTCAGGGTTGCGAACACACCGAGTCCTTCTGAACCAACGGCTTCGAAACTCGGTACTGCTCGGATATTAAGTTCTTTTTCCATGCGTTCAATGGGCATGGCGTTTGCGAGATCTCGCTTGTTGTATTGCAGTACCCACGGAATATTGTCCAGGGTCAAACTGTATTCCGCCAAGTTTTCGATCATGTTCTGCAGCGAATCAACGTTGTCTTTGGATCGCATTGCATCTGAATCAGCAACGAAAATGATGCCGTCTACACCGTTCAGAATCAATTTACGGCTGGCGTTATATTCAACCTGACCCGGAACTGTATAGAGTGAGAAACGGGTTTTGAAGCCTTGAACGCTACCTAAATCCAATGGTAAGAAGTCGAAGAAAAGCGTCCGTTCAGTTTCCGTTGCCAGGCTGATTAGTTCACCCCTGGTTGTTGGTGCAAGCTGGCTGTGGATATATTTCAGATTGGTGGTTTTGCCACCAAGTCCAGTGCCGTAGTAAACGATCTTGCAATTGATTTCTCGAGCCGCGTAATTTACGAGTGCCATCCTAGCCCTACCTGCCCCATCCGCTCCTTGTGTCTATTACTGTTCTCAAGCGCCATTTTCAATTGCCGCAACGAATTGATACCACGATTTGAAGGGGATTAGAAGTGCTTACGCTTTCCAACAATATCAGCTTGAATTTCGATCGCTTCAAAAGGGCAGGTGCCACACCCGCTTGACTACGCTCAATTTGATGCAACAATCAGAGCCTCAACTTGAGCTGTACCCCCAAAAACAGACTACCACGTTAATAGCTGAAACGTGAAACAAATAACTCAAAGAGAACATTGCGCAAGTTGTAATGGAATGGGTTATCCGGGGTTTACGACATTTGGCTTGTGCTACAATTCGATAGCTCCTGGTATGCATCGGGATGCAAATTCTTGAGCTGTGTATTCACAGGCGCGCATGGGTCAGCAGATGCGAACCCAGCGACACTCATAAATCGTATATAATCTTCTATTCTCTAGAATTATCGGAACTGAAAAACTATGGCTAAGCGTTGCGACGTATGTGGAAAAGGCCCCATGACCGGGGTGAATTACACCTTTTTGCGTTCTCACTTTAACCCGCACAACAACCGTCGCTGGATGCCTAATTTGCAACCAGTACGCGCGCTTGTCGACAAGACCGTGAAGCGTTTGAAAGTTTGCACTTCCTGCATTAAAGCAGGCAAGATTCAACGGGCTGTTTGACCGCACCAGATGTGGAGCACACAAAAACCAAGCAAAAACATCAAGTTTTAGCTAGGTCTAGTAATCGCTCTTTGTTCACATAGTAAAACTCGTTGCAAAAATGGCAGCGACCTTCGGCTTGCCCGTCTTCCTCTGCCATTGAAATTAGATCTTGTTTGTCCAGGACTTTTAGCGCTTCCACAAATCTCTCGCTTGAACATTTGCACCTGAAAGAGATGGGTGTCTCCTCAGTTATCGGCTGCACCTCGAATCCGTTCAAAATGCGAGAAAGAATGGCGTTGAGTCCCATGCCTCGCCGCATCAAAAACGTGAACGTACCGAATGTCGTTATGTTGTTTTCGATTTTGCAGATGGTTTCTTCAGTATGGTCCGGCAGCAGTTGTACGATTAGACCACCGGCTGCCTCAACTCCCTTGGCATTAAGGTGAGTACCAACTACAACTATGGAACCGGTCTGGTCTGAAGTGACGAGGTAGCGATTGATGTCCTCTCCCACTTCACCGGAAGCTAATTCCACTGTGGATGTATGAGGCGGACCGAAACCATGATCGACGGTCACATGCAAATAGCCTGTACGCCCTATTGCTCCACCTACATCAAAATTGCCAAGCGAGTTTAGCGGAAGTTCAACCTCAGGATTTTCAACGTAACCACGCACAGTGCCTTTCGGTGAAGCATCGATGAGCATTTTGCCGAGTGGTCCATTGCCCTGAAACTTCAATGCGACTTGCCCTTCTCGGGCCATCATTGGTGCTAAAAGCGCTCCGGCAGTTAAGGCACGACCTAATGCCGCAG
>CAJCIF010000309.1 GCA_903970355.1 Actinomycetota bacterium | reverse complement strand
TGCGAGGAGCAATGGCGGAGCGCAGCGCGATACGTGCGGAGAAGCAGATGTAATCTGCGCCGGAGCACTTAAAAATAGTGCCGTGGCGGAGCGTAGCGCAATACGTGCGGAGAAGCAGATGTAATCTGCGCCGGAGCACTTACATCAAGAACTTGGCCTAGTGTGAAAGTAAGTCTGGCCAAACTGCGTCAATAATTCCTTGAGAGAATCTGTCGCAAGCACAGAATAAACAGCATAAGCGATTCCGAAGAATAGCACCACCCATAGTGCCTTCTGAATCAGCGCAAGATGATCGCCTCGCGTTGACATCTGGCGAGTGCGGTATGTGGTGGCGGAATGTTTTTCGCCACGACGGCGCGCCGGCAGAGTATTGATACCCGAAACTTGCCGCAGCTTTGCCAGCTCTTGTGGTGAAGCGAGCTGACGCTGACAATTGAGGCAAAACTTATAACCCTCCTTAAGCGGGGAGGCACAATAAGGACAATCCAATAAATCGTAGTTGTTTTCACCCGAGGGGCGTTTAGCAGACTGCATCACTTGCGATTTCGTCACTGCCACCGTCCCTGGTGGTATGGTCGATCCTTGCTGTTCGATGTTGGCCTGTTCTTTAAGGAAATGCACACCGTCAAGAACGCCTGCCAGAGTCGTTTTATCAATGGGCACGCGCACGCTAGCTTCACTCAACATACCTTGCAGTGAGGCAACTTCAATGCGGTGTCTTATTGCTCGTAATTTGAGAGAATCACGTCCCATCGCATCGTGCAATTCTGCACCAAATTCATCAACACTCTGGTGCCTTTTCTCCGGATCCTTTTCGAGAGCCTTATTGAGAACACGAGAAACTTCCGTACACACCTTCATATCAGGGATAGAAGCGGTAAGGGGTATAGGAGTTGCGTACAGATGGCAATCGAGCATTTCAATTGCTGATTTGACTGAAAAAGGCAACTTACCAGACAAGGACTCGTAGACAACAATAGCGAGCGAATAAATGTCGCTGCGTGGATCGACAATGCGTGATGACAAACACTGCTCAGGACTCATATAGGGTGGGCTACCGCAAACATCACCAACTCTTGTGATGTTGTATGGGTCATCGCCGCCTTTGGTGTCTTTCAATTTGGATAGACCGAAATCTACAAGCGTGACCCAATCGCTGCCATCACCTTGTTTGCTCAGCATGATGTTTTCCGGTTTCAAATCGCGGTGCACCACATCCATGGCGTGGGCGGCGGCCAGTCCGTCCACGACCTGCCGGAAAAGGCTGTCGGCTCTTTCAAAGACGAGTGGACCATTGTCCTTCACTTCGTTTTTGAGGCTTGTGCCTTCAAGATAATCCATGACGATGTAAGGCTGTCCCTTTGGGCTCATGCCAAAGTCATAGAGGGTAATTATGTGATGGTGCCGCACCTGTGAAACTGTTTTTGCTTCACGAAAGAATCGCTTAACGGATTCCGGTTCTGCCACCATATGAGAGTGCAACATTTTGATCGCCATTTTGCGATCCATCAGTTCCTGGCGGGCTCTGTAAACAACACCCATGCCGCCCCGGCCGATTACTGATTCAATTTCGTAGCGCTCTGCTAAACGACTGCCAACGAGCGGATCCCTCTCAATTGTGCGCAGTGCAGCCTCATCTGCCGGGCAAAGCTCAGCAGCATCGTCTTCATATTCGGCATTGCACTTCGGGCAGGTCTTCAAAGGAAACGGGATCTCCTCCACGCCGACCGTTAACTGCATACCCGTGGTGGCCTGAAATATATCAATTTTGGCTAGTTATGATGCCCGCTCGACCGGTTTTAGAAAAATTCCCCGATCACAAGATTGCTAATCGGTACAGCCTCCGAGGTCAGGCGCAGTGTGCCGTTTCGGGCTTCAATCAACAATTCATTTTGTAGTTTCTCAATCTGCAAAGCATAGGTATCGAGCAGATTGACGCCATATTGGGCTTCAAAGGCGGAAATATTTATGCCCTCCATTTTGCGCAAACCGAGCATGATTCCCTCTTTAAGCCGGGTTGGGGCGTCTATAACCTCGTTTAGCTCAAGACCAAGAGAATCAGCGAGATAGCGCTTTAAAGCCCGCCAATTGGCACTTCTCACCCCTTTTAGATAACGATGGGCCCCCACGCCAAAAGCGAGGTATTCATTGTTGCTCCAATAATTCAAATTATGCTGGGATTCAAAGCCAGGCCTGGCAAAATTGGAGATTTCGTATTGTCTAAAGCCCCCTTTTTCAGCACTTTCGATTAAGGACCGATAAATCTTCAAAAATTCCTCTTCGGAGGGATAGAGGGAAGAATCAGGCGGAATTGCAATGGCAAGCGGTGACTTACTGGCAAGATCTAGTGCATATGCCGAAAAATGGGTAATTTCTTTGTGCGCAGCGCACAGATCCAGAAATTGCCTGAGCGTATCCTGCCAGCTGGCAAGGGTTTGTGTGGGCAAGCCGTACATGAAATCGCAATTGATATTTGTAAAACCGGCATCAATAGCTACTCTAACGCCGTTAAGCGCTTCGAGAACGGCATGATCGCGCCCAATCGTTTTCAATTCTGTGTCTTGCAAAGACTCAATGCCAATGGAAAGGCGGTTGATGCCTATTTCAAGCCACTGCTTGGCCTTCTCTTTCGTGATCGCCTGCGGTGTAGTTTCGAGCGTCACTTCTGCTTGAGGAAGGCACTCTACCTTCTCCAGGAGTTTTTTGTGCAGGCGGCCGATTAAGGCCGGATCGATCAAACCTGGTGTACCTCCTCCGTAGAAGATGGAGGTAAGAAGAGGTTTCTCATTCTCATCAAGTTCGTTTAAACGAATTTCAATCTCGTTTTCGACAACTTCGCAATATTCTTGAGCCAGGTGCAAAAGCCCAGCATAGGCTGCAAAATCACAGAAATCGCACTTATACGAACAAAACGGAATATGGATGTAAGCGCTCAAAATCATGTTCGCTTGCTATTATCCTCTACGAATCACGTCCCATCAGCAGGGCCTCTTGCACAAACATGAAAGGCAAAACATTCAAAACTGCAGGCCGGATTCTCAGTATATGTCTTTTGAGCCTCTTAGTTGGAACGCAAGCGGTGGCTGCGTTAAGAACCGGTCACAAGTCAACTTCCACCAACACTGCTTCTGGCCAAGATGATGCCATTCTTGATTGGACATCCAAAGGCGGGTCTAAGAAATCAGGACCGGCAAACAAAGATTTAGGACCGGCGCCTATCAATTCGCCTCCGGAAACCTCTCTTAAAACACCTACTCCTGCTAAAAAAACAGAGAGCTTAGCCAAAATGGACGAATCCGATCTCAATGATCTGGAGGCGGCCGTCAAGCAAGTGCGCGCTGAATCGGCAACGGTTGATCTCAAATCGGTAGGCGATTTCATCATTACGCTCCGGAAGCAAGTCACCGATCATTCCGATGATGCTTCATTGCGCCTTAAACTGGGCACCTATCTCTACCTGGCTGGTGATTATGAGGGTGCAGCCAGCGAGTTCCGCCACGTCAACAGGCTCAAAGCGCAAAGTGTCGCCGGTCATGCATTATTGGCACGGGTGCTGGGTGAAGCCGGAGAACCGGAAGCCTCCACGCTTGAATTTAAAAGAGCTCTTAGTATCGCGCCTGGTGCAGAAGTTGTGCACTACCTCTTTGCGCATAGCCTGGCAGCAAGAGGTGAGATGTCCGAGGCGATCAACGAATACAGGCGTGCTATTGGCATCAAACCAACGGCTGCCGCCCTGACAGGTCTTTCTGAATCTCTTATTATCATGCAAGATGTTGATGGTGCCGTAAAAGCAGCTCGTCAGGCTGTTTCTCAGGAACCCAATTCCTCTGAAGCTCACGTCGCTTTAACTAAGGCACTTATACAAGCAGGAGATATACAACCGGCTATTCGCACCGCCCGTGAGGCTCTCCTCTTAAATCCCAACTCCAGCGAAAGTCACATTGCCATGGCTAGAACGCTCTATGCCACTCAGAAAGTCGATGCTGCTATCGAAGAATTAAAGCAAGCGGTATCACTTGATCCACTCAATGCTGAAGCTCGTAACGATCTTGGATATGCTTTGTATAACCGCGGTGAAGTGCAAAATGCAGTCAACGAATTTCGGCTCTCCCTCAGGCTGAATCCGCGTTTCACTGAAGCACGCAACAATTTGGAGATTGCCATTTTCGGTTTGTCCGGTCGAAAACCACGGCAAGGCCACTAGTTTTTTCACCTGCATTGCATTTTGCCACCATCACTGTAAAATG
>CAJCIF010000308.1 GCA_903970355.1 Actinomycetota bacterium | reverse complement strand
ACACTTGCGTAACAGCAAGACGCGCAAATACTTGTGACTCTGCTTCGTAAGCTGCGGCATCATTTCTGTCAAAGTTTTTGATGAGGAGCTTGAGCGCTTCAAGAGGCGCGGGGAAGTTTCCTTTCGTCTCCTTCATCACACTCTTATAAGCGGTTTTGCGAGCAACGCTTCTGCCTATTGATGTTTTATCAATGAAAAAGCGGAGTAATTTTGCTTTTGGATCTGGATCAAAACGCCTGACGCTTGCTCCAAGAGCTACTTCTTCAGCACGACTGAGGAGCAGTTCGGTTGACGTAACTTCATCGACAAGCCCCATTTTCCATGCTTTCTTTCCGTCGATAGTACGGCCCGTCATAATGAGGTCCATCGCGTTTTGCAAACCGATTAGTTTAGGTGCTCTTACCGTGCCACCCCAACCGGGAATGAACCCCAACATAACTTCTGGAAAACCGATCTTTGTACTTTTACTATCAGTAGCAATGCGATATTTGCAGGCAAGCGTCATTTCGGTGCCGCCGCCAAGGCACTGTCCGTTAATGGCAGCAACTGTGCGAAACGGCAGTTTTTCAATCTTTTCGAATATCGCTTTGCCGAGACGAGAACCTTCATAAGCTTCAATGGGCGATTGCTTTTGAAGATTCTTGATAGCCGTTATGTCTGCTCCAGCAATAAAGTTGTCTGCTTTGCCGGATATAAAAACAGCGCCTTTTAAATTTTTTGACTGCGAAAGCTCTTTTAGTATCGGCTCGAAATCCCTCATCAATGCTTCCGACAAGACATTTACTTTGCTGTCCGGAACATCGAAAGTAACGACAGCTACACCGCGTTCCGTAACCTTCATTTCCACATATGGTTGGGTTACAGATTTATTGTCTTTTGTGTCTACTGCACTCATTTTATTCTTGCACTCACTCTATTCCCGCTCAATTAATGTAGCAATTCCCATTCCGCCGCCTATGCACAATGCGGCTACGCCGCGTTTGAGATTACGCAGTCTGAGCTCGTGCGCCAATGTTAGCAATAGTCTTGCTCCGGACATACCAATTGGATGTCCCAGTGCTATTGCTCCACCGTTGACATTTACTTTTTCGCGATCTAAATCAAGCAGTTTTTCACAGCTCAAATATTGCGTTGCAAAAGCTTCGTTTATTTCAATCAAATCAATATCGGAAAGCGAAAGGTCGTTGCGTTTCAATAACTTACTGATCGCCGCAACAGGACCGAGTCCCATTTGTTCTGGATCAACCCCAACGGAGCAACTATCGACAATGCGAGCCAATGGCGATAGTCCTAGCTCGCTTACTTTTTCTGTTGAAGCAAGAATCAGGGCGCACGCACCATCATTGATACCAGAGCTGTTTCCGGCTGTGATAATGCGCGTTTTCAATACAGGTGGAAGTTTGGCTAATGCTTCCAGTGATGTCTTGCGGGGATGTTCATCTTCACTAAAAAATCCGCGGCCAGGAACTTCGATCGGATCTATTTCACAAGCAAATCTGCCACTTGCTTTCGCTTTGTTAGCAAGTTCCTGAGAACGCAGTGAATAAGCATCGGCAGCCTCGCGTGTAATTCCGTAAGCGTCTGCAACTCTTTGGGCAGTACCAGACATATAGACGGACTTCATGTCCCAGATTAACTTCGTCGGTGCAAGTCCATTATCTGCAATTGTGCCAATAACCGGTCTAGGACCAAGACGCGTTATTTTGAATTTGTCTGAAATGAATCCTTTCCAGCGCACATCGCCCGGTATCATGTAAGGAACCGTTGACATTGATTCCGTTCCACCGGCAAGAACGATGTCCGCTTTACCAAGCAAAATTTCATTGGCGCCAAGATTGGCCGCTTCCATGCCGGAGCCACATTGACGCTGTACGGTCATTGCTGGAATAGCAGCCGGAAATTCGGCAAGCAAAGCAGAATGTCGAGCGGTATTCGGAGTATAGGAAGTCTGGTAGCCGTGCCCGAGAATGATCGAATCAATTTTAGTGGGATGTATTCCGGAGCGATGCACCGCGCGTTGCATCACGTGCGCCGCCAATTTATCTACTGCGACACTTCTTAAACTTTTGCCGAAGGAACCAATGGGAGTCCTGCTTCCAGCTACTAGCCAAACCTGACAATCCTTTGATCTTTTAACTGCTGTTGCCATGAGTCAACCTCGCCTACCACTTTGATGATAATGCAAAAGGCGCGGAGAATTCTCCGCGCCTTTGGATATAGTTCGAATCGATGGCTAACCACAACAACCCCATGTCCGGACGTTAATGCCGGTACTAGCGTTATGGAGTTTGCAGAATTCCTTTATTAGGAATGAGCTACGCTCTGGCCTTGGATCGAGATCGGATTTTGCAGCATAGTATCTTCTTCTTGATTTGCAGATACGTGCTGTTGGCGAGAACGACGCCCTCCGGCGCTTTGCTGGCCACCTCTTTGGCCAATGGCTGACATGTGGGCACGATTGCGGCTTACGGCTTCTCCGCCTTTCTTGCCAGCAGCACGGGCTTCATCTGAAGTGAATTCGTGTGCGGTTCCCTTTTCATGTGCAGCTTTTCCACCCTTGCGGGCTATTTCTCGTTGTTTTTCTTGGTCCATAGAAGCGAAACCACGAAGTTTCACTGCTCCTTGACCACTTTCATTTGCTCTAACCATTAAAGCCTCCTCTACTTACTCGCCGGTATAGGTTTGTTGACGTACTTAGCCGAATTAAATGACGGGAGAGATACCGCTGAGGTTTCCATGTTTCCCAAAAGGGTTGCATTAAAGATTCGTCGTTTAATCCCCTGAGGTATTACCCCTCCTATGAGCGCGTCAACTACAAATATGTTCCGGGCTCCACAGATAATTGTACGCAGAAAATAGAAACTATGCGACCTTGATCACATCATGATCACAATCAACCATAGTGGTATCACCGGTGGTATCTGTCCGTTATTGGCTGTATTGGCTCTATGCAAGTAGCGTGGCAGCGCAGGCGGATTATTTTAAACTGTTACTTTTGACGAGCGAAGTTGCACTAATTCAGCGCGCAAGCTTGCAATTTCAGCACGCAATTCATTAATTTCGTTGCTGTCGCCTAAAGTTTCTAAAGAGAAATCTGCAACTTGCCGGCGCACTTTTTCATTGAATTGCGCTTCCAAGACTTCCGAACGTTGCATAACTTTGCTGGAAGCGTCTGTGATGGCTTCTTTGACCTTATTACGCAAAGCTTCTATTTTTTCGACATCTTCGGCACCTTGTCCGGCCACCTTGCCTAGTATCGCGTTTACATACTCTTCAATTTTTTCTCGCGAAAGATCAAATGCCGCTTTTCCAAGAAAAAAAACCTTTAACGTTTGTCTCAACATGCTAGCCTCCAAGGCGTTTAATTACACAGCAGGTCAGCTCAAACTGTCCGCCATTGAATCGATCGCAGCCAACTGCCGATATTATTCGGGCTGGCCTTGGCTTACATAATACACAGATAACACTAACGATTGGTTTCTTCTTGACAAAGCTTGTCTCAAAAGTTCAAGAAAATGGGCGTCCTGAACCTATGTAATGCTTGGTCTATTGTTCGAATGAGGCTCGTTCTGCAGATTGCTTCAAATATGTTACGAAAAACTTTGAAACTCTCTCCATATTCTCCCGCGTGCAGAAATTGTGCCCAGAGCCCGGTAGAACAACCATGTCCACATGCGGCGCACCTGCCGACTTAAGTGCCTTTGAAAGGTCCAGGCTTTGCTCGACGGGCACTATGTCATCGGCATCTCCGTGCATTATCAGAATCGGTGGGCAATTGCCGTGAGCAAATGCGGTAGGACTGGCCTCGACTGCCAATGTTTTCTTTTCCTCTATTGTTCCGCCCAATAATAGTTTCTCTACTGCATCCGGAGTGTCGTGATGGAGCGGACAATCCGGTTTGGATTGGGCAGCCAGTGTTCGTATGTCTGCAGGACCACACCAATCGCAAATTGCTTTAACAGGTGCTGTTCCATTTAAGGACCCGATACTGCTTTTGATACCAACTAAAGCAACCAAATGCCCGCCGGCAGAGGCTCCCCAAAGTCCTATTTCATTTGGATCTATATTCAGTTCACGAGCATGACTGCGTAGATATTGCAGTGCTCCAAAACAATCTTCCTCTTGAGCAGGAAATATCGCCTCTTTTGAAAGTCTGTAATTGATGCTCGCGACAGCAATACCGTTATCCAGAAGAACTTCACTCGGTGAATTGTCTTTATTGCCAATCAGCCAACCGCCACCGTGAATCCATACAACAACAGGATAAGGCCCTGACCCGGTGCTCGGAAAGTACAAATCCATCAAATTATTGCCTTGCAAATTATTGGGCCCGTATTGAACATCTTTTATGCGCAGTACATGCGCATTCAGAGCTAACTCAGCTTTATTGGCGAGCAATGCGCCGCACACAACCACAATTGTCAAAATGGCGATTGCCAAAATGTTTGCTTTATAAAACTCGTTCGTGGACGACGTGCTTTCGCTCGAATTAACAGCTTGCAATTGTCCAAATCCGGTGGAACGCATGAACCGGCTCCTTTGCTTATAGGCTAAGGGGGCAAGGTTAGGAGTCTATGAACTTGTTTTGTTTTAGATGTTAGAAACGTAAACGCTTGCTTACAGTAATCGTTCCCGTTAGCGCAGATTTTCCACAAAGAACTGCAGTACTTTTGCTTCCGTGTCTAGATTAAAGAAATCGTGTCCGGCGCCTTTTACAATGACTAACTCAGATCTGGCCCCAGCTTTGTCCAGGGCGTCCTTCATTTCTTTGCTTTGAGAGACGGGCACGACCTGATCGTTATCGCCATGCATTATTAAGAGGGGCGCATCGTTTTTATGAACATGAAAGACAGCGCTCGCTTGCCTGGTGATATCTTCCTTTTCCTTCGGCAGCCCACCAAGAAGCCTTATCAGTGGATTTTTGTCGTCAATGTTAGTACTGCTGTAGACGCCTTTTGTTTGTTCAGCAAAGGAAAATAAATTGGAAGGACCACACCAATCGCAAACAGCTTTGACGTTCTTGCCATTATCGGCGGTGCTCAATAGGAGAGCAAGTTGCCCGCCGGCGGATGTACCCCAAACACCAATCCGGCTCTTATCTAAGCCAAATTGTTCAGCATGATCGCCAAGCCAGGCTATCGCGTTCTTGCAGTCTTCAAGCTGGGCAGGAAATTGTGCTTCTGATGCTAACCTGTAATTGATGCTGGCGACAGCAAATCCTTTTTGCACAAGATTTCGACACGGTGGCAGCCTTTTATCGCCAGCCACCCAACCGCCACCGTGGATATAAACGACAAACGGATAGGGTTTTTTTGCTCCTTCCGGAAGATAGAGATCGAGACTGTTGCCGCCTTTGCTGTTATTCTCGCCGTATTTGAGATTGCAAATTGCGCCAGGCGTGTAGTTGCAGATAAACAAAGCGATCGCTATGACAGCAGCTATTACAACAGAACCCGACAAGAGCAAACCAACCCAGTGTTGTTTTGCGTTTGCTTCAAATTCACTTGCAACCACTAGCTTGAAACCAATCTAGGTTTTGGACTGGCGTTTGTACTAGTTTTTGGCGGAAGTTGCTTCTTCAACAGACTTGTCGTCTGACCGCTTTTTATCAGCCTTTTCAGCTTTGGTTGCAACCTTTTCAGGTTTATCCGATTCATCTACGCTTTTTTTTCCGGATGACTTATCGAATTTGATAGCCTCGCCGTCCAGTACCGCTTCTATAGTGTCGCCTTCTTTGAATCGACCCTGCAAGACTTGCTCTGCAAGTGCGTCTTCAAGCAACCGCTGAATGGCACGACGCAATGGTCTGGCGCCATAAGTTGGGTTGTAACCTTCTTTGGCAATCAGATCTTTGCACTCGTCTGTAATGACAAGCTCCATGGCCTGCGCCTTGATTCTGCCTTGCAAATCGGAAGACATAATGTCCACGATGCGGCGAATTTCTTCGCGCGTTAGTTGTTGGAAGACAATGATTTCATCAATTCTGTTCAAGAATTCCGGACGGAATGTCTTTTTCATTGCGTCCATGACGAGGTCTTTGATCTTCTTATAACGCTCTTGATGGTGCATATCAACGGCTTGCTGTTGGAAGCCCACAGTAAGCGAAGATTTGTCGATGAACTGTGCACCAACGTTTGAAGTCATGATGATGATTGTATTTTTGAAGTCTACCGTTCTTCCTTTGCTGTCCGAAAGGCGACCATCATCGAGAATTTGCAAGAGGACGTTGAATACATCCGGATGGGCCTTTTCGATTTCATCGAAGAGCACAACGCTGTAAGGCTTGCGACGTACAGCTTCTGTCAGTTGACCACCTTCCTGATAGCCAACATATCCTGGTGGCGATCCAATCAATTTGGAAGTGGTGTGGTGCTCCATGAATTCGGACATGTCTATCCGAATCAAGGCTTCTTCCGATCCGAAGAAGTAACCGGCTAATGCTTTTGCCAACTCGGTTTTGCCTACACCGGTAGGACCTGAGAATATGAAACTGCCGATTGGGCGGTTGGGATTCTTCAAGCCGACACGGGCTCTGCGAATGGCTTTGCAGACTGCTTCGACCGCTTCGTCTTGACCGATGACGCGCTGGTGAAGCACATCGGACATATGCAGAAGCTTTTCAGATTCACCTTCCGTTAATTTCAGAAGAGGAATACCGGTCCACGAGCTCACTACGTAAGCTACTTCTTCTGCATTAACAACTGGCTTTTCTGATTCTTGTTTGGTCTTCCAAGCTGTTTGGATTTCGCGAATCTTTTCGGAGAGCTTTGTTTCTTGCTCCCGCAGTGATGCTGCTTTCTCAAATTCCTGGTTGCGAATTGCCATTTCTTTATCGCGGCGAACTTTTCGCAATTCACGCTCAACTTCTTTTCCTTCTGGAGGCAGTGAGCTGGCGCGCAAACGCACACGAGAAGAAGCTTCATCGATGAGATCGATCGCTTTATCCGGCAAGTACCGATCGCTTATATAACGATCTGAGAGCTTGGCAGCCTGGTCGATTGCTTCTTCCGAAATTGTCAGTCTGTGGTGCTCTTCATACTTCGGTCTGAGACCACGCAGAATTTCGATTGTTTCTTCAACAGATGGTGGGTCGATTATGACCGGCTGGAATCTTCTTTCTAATGCCGCATCCCGCTCGATATGCTTGCGGTATTCATCCATAGTGGTGGCACCAATGCACTGCAATTCACCACGGGCTAGAGCCGGCTTTAAGATGTTTGCAGCATCAATTGCGCCTTCCGCTGCGCCCGCTCCAATTAAGGTGTGCAGCTCATCTATGACGAGCATCACATTACCGGCAGCACGAATTTCGTCCATGATTTTCTTGAGACGTTCTTCGAATTCACCGCGGTATTTTGTGCCTGCTACGAGAAGACCAATGTCAAGCATCACAATCTTCTTGTCAGACAAGATATCCGGAACATCCGCATTTGAAATTCTTATTGCCAAACCTTCAGCAATAGCCGTCTTGCCAACACCAGGTTCCCCAATGAGAACTGGATTGTTTTTTGTACGGCGTCCCAAGATTTGGATGACGCGTTCAATTTCTTTTTCACGGCCTACGACTGGGTCCAATCTGTTCTCTTGTGCGGCCTGAGTGAGATTAAGACCGAATTCGTCCAGGGTTGGTGTTTTTGAACGGCCAGTGCCGGTTGATGTGGAACTACCAGCGGTGGCAGCGCCACTTTCTCCTAGCAACCTAATTACGTGACTGCGAACTTTTGTAAGGTCGACACCGAGATTTTCAAGAACTCTCGCAGCTACCCCTTCTCCTTCTCGAATCAAGCCAAGAAGCAAGTGTTCAGTACCAATGTAGTTGTGGCCGAGTTGACGAGCTTCATCCCAAGAAAGCTCCAGTACACGCTTAGCACGCGGTGTAAATGGAATTTCTACAGCTACAAAGCCTGAGCCTCGTCCAATAATCTTTTCTACTTCTACGCGCGCATCCTTGAGGTTTACGCCCATAGACTTCAATGTCTTAGCGGCAATACCTGTACCTTCACCGATCAAACCCAACAAAATTTGCTCAGTGCCGACAAAGTTGTGACCTAGTCTGCGTGCTTCTTCTTGAGCAAGCATTATCACCTTGATCGCTTTTTCGGTGAATCTTTCGAACATGGCGGCTTAAGCTCCCTGTCTCCGTACTGTGATTACATTCTAACATCACGTTTATAGCGCTTTTACCCAATTTGTAGGCGCTTTGCCTTCTCCTGGGTGAAGAATTCCTGAAGATTTACTTTTAAATACCCACAACTGGCTTTTCAAACCGTTTCATTGCAAGTATGCATGAGGGTACCTAGATCTGCAGTAGCTCAACAATTAAGGCTGGCACGTGTCATCTTCGATCTGTTTCAAAGAACACATAGTATCAATCAATAGCCTGCAATATGGCTCGGCCAATCTGGCTTGCGCAATACTGCTTGGGCAATAGGCTTAGGCGATATACGCGGATACCCTTTTAAGGGTGTACTTCCAAGCCTGAGGCAAGTTCTGCAAAATCGCATTCTTTTTTACTACAGGCAACTTGATCGCCGCGCTTCAGAGTTTTGTAGATGAGCAAACTATCGCACTTCGGACAACGATTACTGCCTTTCGGACCACCGGATACTAACGGCGGATACCAGAATGCCGAATCGCATTTGTTGCTTGAATAATTGCTACAGCCATAAAACACTTTGCCGTGACGTGATTTTTTGACCACTATTACGCCATCGCAATCTGCCTTCGGACAATCGACTCCGGTTGTCTTGAGAATTGGTCTTTGCTCTTGGCACGTTTCAGAAGAGCAGGCGAGATAATCGCCATATCTTCCGTAGCGAATGATCATAGAAGAGCCACAAGTTTTGCAAATTTCTTCGCTGGGGCGATCGGCTGGAACTGGCAGTCCATCGCGTGTCAATGCAATTTTTGTTTTGCACTCCGGATAGCGAATGCAACCCAAGAATTGTCCGAATCTCGAAGACCGAATTGCCATTTGATCACCACATGTCGGACATAATTGGTCCGATAGGATGATGACCTTGTTCATGTTTTCCTCAGCCTTCTTGAGCGTTTCCGCAAAAGGCTGATAAAAGTCTTTCAACATGGCATGCCAATCAACTTTGTCTTCTTCGATTTGATCGAGCTTCAATTCCATATCGGCCGTAAAGCCGGCCGTGATGATCGAACCGAAGTGTTCAACCAGAAGAGCATTTACTGCGTGTCCAAGCTTGGTTGGACTCAAGGTCTTATTCACTCTTTCGACATACTTTCGTTCGACGATCGTATTTACTGTCGGAGCATACGTAGATGGCCGACCGATGCCGAGTTCTTCGAGATCCTTGATAAGACTGGCTTCGTTGTAACGCGGCGGCGGCTGCGTGAAGTGCTGACTCTTGTGGATTTCTTTGTTTTTGAGTTTGTCGTTTTTGGCTATACCGTCAGGAAGCTTGCCTTCATCAGCTTCTTCCTTCTCGCCACTATCGGTTTCTTCTTTCAGCCCGCGATTGAGAACGAGTGTATAACCAGCAAATTTGAGTTCGCTGGCCGAAGCTCTGAATAGCGCATCTCCTGCCGTTATCTCAGCAGTCCTTGTCACTAATTCGGCTGCCGCCATTTGACTGGCAACAAAGCGTTCCCAAATGAGCTTATAGAGCTTGAATTGATCGTTACTCAAGTGCGAACGAAGGCTTTCCGGTGTCCGATCTATGTAGGAAGGACGAATGGCTTCGTGAGCATCCTGGACGGATTTACCCTTCCTGGCGTATATGCGTGGGGTAGCCGGATAATACTGCTTGCCGTATTTGGCTTTGATGAATTCAGCAGTTTCTTCCTGAGCCTGTGGTGCAACACGCGTGGAATCTGTACGCATATAGGTAATCAGGCCAACCGGACCCTGACTGCCAAGTTCGACACCTTCATAAAGTGTCTGCGCGACTTGCATCGTTTTCTTGACTGTAAATCCAAGTTGCGTTGAGGCATCTCGTTGCATCGTCGATGTGATGAAAGGCGGCTGTGGTTGACGCTGACTTTCTTTTTCTGTAACTGAACTTACGACGAAATCGGCTTTATTGACTGCAGCAACAATTTCTTGGGCACGCTTTTCCGTGTCTATGACTATTGAATTGGCGGTCTTCTTGTCTGATGCAGCCAGTACGCGTTTGCCCTCGTACTTATATAAGGATGCAAGAAATGTTTGTTTGGAATGCGCTCTTGCAAGCTCTGCTTTGATTGTCCAATATTCTTCCGCTACGAATGCTTCTATTTCCAATTCGCGTTCGCAAATCATCCTGACAGCTACGCTTTGGACACGGCCTGCTGATCGGCCATTCACTTTGCGCCACAGTAAAGGACTGATCTTGTAACCGACCAATCTATCCAACACGCGACGTGCTTGTTGCGCATCTACGAGCCGGCGGTCGATCGCGCGCGGTTTCTTTATTGCTGCGGTGACCGCATCTTTTGTAATTTCATTGAATTCGGCTCGCACCAACTTTTTGCTGGGCAAGTCTAGAAGTTCGGCAAGATGCCAAGCAATTGCTTCGCCTTCACGGTCAGGGTCAGGCGCCAGGAATACTCGGTCCGCCAAGAGCGCGGCTTCGCGCAATTCCTGTACGACGTTTTCTTTATCGCGCAACACCTCATATTGAGGTTCGAAGTTCTTTCGGACGTTCACGCCTAGCTTATTACGCGGCAAATCGCGTACGTGTCCGCCACTAGCTTTCACTTGAAAATCCTTACCAAGAATTTTGTTTATGGTTTTGGCTTTCGAAGGAGATTCAACAATTACGAGCGTTTTAGACATTTTCTGATCAAGTTACCTGCCGACACGGCCTGTCAAGGGATATTGAGGTGGACGAGTATATCACGGTAGTTTGTAACCCACCGAGCGAACCCAAGCATAAAAGCTTAATGGTTTCATCAGCCTGTCAGGCCTTTTTTCGCGCTTCGGTAGAGCTCGCTTTCCGCCAGCCCAGACTTATGAGTCTTCCATCATATCCCCAAAACCTTCCTCTATATCAAGGACCAGTTTGGTGAATTTCATGCCGATCGAGTCCATGACCGCCAAACGTTTTAAGTCACTATTGGTTACATATTGAAAGTCGAGAGCAAGATGCTCATGGCCACTCATAAATTCGCGACCACTCTGATTGCGATCCATCAACTCTGCCCATTCAATGGCGATCAAACTATCCTTTTTAGAGATCTCTTCCAACTCAGCCACAAGAAAATCTAGCGAGCCAAGCCCGTTTTCGTCATCGCGACCACCCAATTCCGCGATTTCCCCCATCCTATATAAGTCGACGTGATACACCGGCAGCCGCCCGTTCACGTACTCATTCATCATGACAAAAGTAGGGCTCACAACTAACTCTTCAATACCAAGAGCCCGCGCCAGTGCCTTCACAAACGTCGTCTTGCCGGTCCCCATCTGCCCCGTCAAACTGAGGAGATTGCACCCAGGCCCAAGCCCACCTGCGATCACCCCCGCCAAGCGCTCCAAATCCCCTACATCTCGTAGTATCAATTTCAACAAAATTTTTCCCAGTAAAAATTTTTCGGACTTTTCCGACGCAATTAATTATAGGGAGATCCAATTTTCCCCATTTTGAGATCTTCCGAAATCCGATCTAATTTCGGAAGATCTCAAAATGCAAAATGGGACACCCTACGCGCACACATGCGCACAATGTGCGAAGAAGAAAGCCCCGCCTATGCGTGGAGCACTTAAGTAAGACAATTACCGAAAATATCTGCGCTTTTAAATAAGAAGCAAAATAGCAAAGCGCAACTGCCGTGATGGAGTTGAGGGTGTGTGCGAGGAGAAGCAGGCAACGCCTGCGCCAGAGCGCTTTTAAAAAAATAAGGTCTCAGCCTTAGGACATGGCGAGTTTTGACCCGGATATCCCAGGTGGGGCACTTCCTAGCCGACTTCCCGTTTCCTACTCCGAGTGCTTATCTACAATAAAGTGGATTAGCTCCACGGTTCATAGGTATACGTCGCCGTTTCGAGATGGGTACCCCGTTTCTCAAAGTTGTAGGACAAAACTTTTTAGAGCTCTGCCCGAGACCGAGACTAAAGGAATCATAGAAAACCGTCATGGCGGTGTCAATCGGCAAGCTGGTCGTAAAGCGCTCTTCTATGGCTGGACTACTGTGCCTTTCACGCTTTTCACTGCCTCAACGGGTTTGGTGAAATCTTTTGGCGGCGATTCTTGTTCTACTACACTATTTGTGGGCAAGATTCTTACTACACTCGAGTGTGCTTCAGGAATTACGGTGGTGGCACCGGCTCCGTAATAACGGACATAGAAACCGGTTCCCTCAGGGTGGAGTTTGGCGGCACCTTTGATACCACTAGTTTTCAGTTGGCTTTCAAGATTCGATGCAATATCATCCAATTTCTTTTCTTGATTCGTACTCCAGCTCCGGTATTCATCAGCTTTTTGTTTTGCTGCCATTCTCGTTAACTGGGCCGATTCTTCTGCTTTAGCCAATGTAGCATCTCTATTTTTACTTTGATGTCTCTTATTGCCTAGCATCACATATGGAGTCACTCCCGTAATGCTGGCAGCGTTGTTCTTAATTCGTGAAACCTCTGCTTCGGCATTTTCGGCTACACCGGTTGAGAGGTTTTTGACGAGCTCTCTCTGGCGAGCTTTTTCGCGATCTGTCTGTTCTCGAATGAGCGCCACACTTTTGCTCACACGTTCATCTGTCACTGCATCCTTTTGTACCGGCGGATACATTTTTTCGATCGTTTTTACAGCACTTTGACTATATCTTCCTGCTTCGCTTTTCGGGTCGAGACAATAGCAAGCGAAAAACTCTTGTTTTGCTTCGTCGTATTTCAGCAGGTGCAAGAGCGCATTTGCAAAATAATAGTGGGCCAAAGCACTCTTTGGATTTTTTACGACAACGGATCTAAGCGCAACCTCGCTTTCCTTGTACTTTCTTGCATTGAGAAGATCGACGCCGTTTTTC
>CAJCIF010000307.1 GCA_903970355.1 Actinomycetota bacterium | reverse complement strand
TAACCAGGTACTTTTGGTAGGGTCACAAAGCAGCGAATTAACCTCAGGAGAGGCAATACGGCGAGCTCTTAAGCTTCCGAGCACTAATTTTAATGTTAACCCCATTCCAGACGGCTATAGCTTTGAAGGGCACGGTTTCGGTCATGGGCTGGGTTTGTCGCAATGGGGCGCACGTTCCCTGGCTGATCAAGGGTATAATGCAGCTCAGATTCTGACGTATTACTATAGAAATATCGCGTTGGAGCGTTTTGCAGACGTTCCTAGCCACTGAGGTAATTTATCTTGCACGCCGACTTCTCTGTTCACGCCTTTCTCGTGCACAGTTTTGCTGTTTTCGTTATGCTCGGCATACTGAGCGTTCTCATCATTGTTCATGAATGCGGTCACTTTTCGGTCGCCAGGTTCTTCGGATTCCAGACACCAGTATTTGGCTTTGGTCTACCGTTTGGGCCACACTGGGTGGTGGGGAAAAAATGGGGCACAGAATTTCGCGTCCATGCTGCTCTCTTAGGTGGTTATGTTGCCATTCCTGAGTTGGGGGATGAATCCAACCAAGATGCTTTTGGCATGCCTCTTCAACCTTTTCACAAATTTCCAATCTGGCAGCGAGCCCTTGTTGCCATTGCCGGTGTTACATCCAACGTGATATTTGCTTATTTGATCATGCTTGTGATGTTTTTCGCATTGGGTGAACCAACCAACCCTACTGCTGTAGACAAGCTAATGCCGGATCCCGGCATAGCCCTTCGCGCCGGCATTCAGGAGGGTGATGAGGTAATTGCCATTGACCACGTTAGAGTGGATAGCCCGACCGATGCAGTGCAGTTATTAGGCAAGCACAAGGCAGAATCAGTTCTAATTGACTTTAAGCGCAACGGTCAACCAATTCAAATTACTGTCACAACGAATGCAGACGGTAAAGTGGGCATGGCTCTAGTGCCAAAAGGCACTGTCTACAGAAAAGTGCAGGGCAATCCATTTGAGGTTGCCGGTGCTGCCTGGAACAAACTCTGGTCGTTGACAGCAAGCATGGTCGAAATGATTGGCCAGCTATTCCACAATATCGCTACAGGCGGAGGTCACAAAGCCGGTCAGCCAGGGGCAAGCATTTCCGATCTTCATGGTGTTCTTGCTGTTATCAAAATCGGTTCTGATATAGCCGCACAAGATTGGAATCAGCTCTTGCTCTTTACTGTTCTTATTAGCATGGATCTCGCCCTCGTCAATTTACTTCCCTGGCCGGCACTTGATGGCGGACACCTCGCCTTTATGGCCTTTGAAAAACTGCGCGGCAAGCCAATGGAAGAGACTCACCAGAGTGAGATCGTCAAATGGGGATTCATAAGCCTGATTGTTTTAATGGCTGTCATCATGGTGAATGATGTTACTGCCCTATTTACAGGTCAGCTTGATCTAAAGCATGATAGTAAAGATAAGACACAACAAGGCACACCTAAGGCACCGGAGGCACCTCCTGCTCCTGCTGCTACACCATCACCTTCTCAACCATAGGAGTTGAATCTGTTCTATGCCCTTTTATGAATATCGCTGTGGCGAATGCCGGGAAGTTTTTGGCATTGAGCGGTCGATGAGTGAGTCATCAGATTCTGCGGCCTGTGCCCAATGTGGCAGTGCCGATGTGCATCGTGTCTGGAACGCATTTATTCGTTCCGGTGGTATCACCCCCGATGTCGGTCAGGGAGCTCAAACCAAATCGAAAACAAAAAGTGGTGGCGGATGTGGCTCTTGTAGCTCGCACGCTTGTGGAACCTGTCATTAACTACATTCGATTTTTTTTGCTCCTTTGGCTATCTCAATGCCAAGCCGTTGCCCTTGCCGCTCCCACCCAAGATTTCAACACCTTAAACAATACCGTTAAGCGACTCATTGCTGCCCAGCATCATGAGGAGGAATGCATACCTCTGCTTGAACAAATCATCAAGTTCAAAGTCACCCCGGACAATAAAGAAGAACTCGCCAACGCTCATTACTACCTGGGACGGCTTTATTTTGACATTCAAAACAACAGTGATGAAGCAGTAAAACAGGAGACAGAAGCTATTAATCTTCAACCCCAAAAGCTGCCCCTGGCTGATCTTTATTACCTTCGCGGTGTTTACCGATCACAGTCCAACCAATTTGATGAAAGCATGATAGACCTGCAACATTCTCTGGTGCTAAGACCGAAAGACCCTGTCACTCTCTATAGATTGGGTAATGTTTATGCCGTTCAGAAGAAAGACGACCAGGCGATTGCCACTTACTCAAAAGTGCTTACACTTTTACCTCCGAGCCATAAAGCCTATCAGAAATGTCTCTTTGGCCGTGCTCAACTCTATCAACGAAATAATCAATACCAAAAGGCGGCGGATGATTTTACAGCGCTAGGTAAGATTGCGCATCCGGAAGGGGTCCGTTTGGCTCGTGCTTATTGCTACGAAAAATTGCATCAGTTTGATAAGGCAATGGCGGATTACAACGAGATGGTTTCTTACGATCCTGATAATGATGATGCTCGGAGAAAGCGTGGCAATTGCCTGCTCAGCATGGGCAAGACTAAGGAAGCTTTGGAAGATTTCGACCGCGCTATCAAGATCAATCCAACCTCTACAAACTACAAGGCCCGTTCATTGGCTTATGAAAAGATGGGACGGAAAGATCTCGCCGCGGCCGACAAACAGAAAGCCAATCAATAACTAATGCTTTAGGGATCTAATTCTTTAGAGCACTTTCGCGCTTGCTGCTGCTTTCGTTTTCGATTTTCCGGCATCCGGATGCACTCGCCAGCTCAATTTTGAACCAGCCAGAAATGGTTTTACACTTTGAAATTCTTCCGGCACCGTCCATGATTCTTCTATTAGTGTAATGGAACTCTCATTGAGTGGCAGCCCGTAAAACTTTGCTCCGTATACTGATGTAAAAAGCTCAAGTAAGTTGAGCTTATCGTGCTTGGCAAACAGTTCGCACAATGCAGGCAGCATAACAGGTGCGGTATAGACACCTGCTGCTCCGCAGGCATTTTCCTTATTGGAAATAAGATGAGGAGCGCTGTCTGAGCCAAGGAAAAATTTCGGATTGCCACTAAGGGCGGCTTTCACAAGAGCATCACGGTCTTCCGGTCGCTTGGCGATTGGCTTGCAAAAAACATGTGGGTTTAGCTTATCGCCTATTACATCATCAAGAGTGATGAAGAGATGGTGCACAGTGAGGGTTGCAGCGACATTATGAGGCAAAGAAAGAACACAAGCGATCGCATCAGCAGTAGTGGCATGTTCGAGTACAATTTTTAACTTTGGAAAATCACTGGCTATAGTACGGAGAGTGTCTAAAAAGGCACTTTCGCGATCCAGTGAGAAGGCTCCAGGCATTTCGCCATGCAAGCAAAGCACAATGCCTTCCTTTTCCATGGCTTCATAGGCAGGATAAAGAGCCTCAAAGTCCGTAACGCCGCCTTCAGAATTTGTCGTTACTCCATCCGGATAGAGTTTGCCTGCTGTTGCTCCGGCTTTCTTCATATCTTGAACTATAGCTGCGCTTGTAGCAGGAACGACTTTGAAGGTCATAAGGGGTGTGAAATCGGTCCGATCACCAAGTTCACTCACAATTGTTTCTCGATAGTTCACGAGATCTTGAACCGTTAAAATTGGCGGTGTCGTATTGGGCATGATAAGTGCCCGCCCGCACTGCAATGCCGTGTACCCCAACACGTTACGCAGCATCTCATTCTGGCGCAAATGCACGTGCATATCGTCCGCTTTACGGATTGTGAGCTCTTTCATAAATAAGTAACCGCCTCTTTATAAGGTCGTCCATATGGCAGCAAGCCTAAATTGGCGAAGGCCTTGTGTCAACTGCGTGGAAGGCAAATCCTGAGCAGTTGGACTTCCCTAACCTCACAAAATGTACACGTAATTAGTGTTACATGACTAAAGGAAGAATTGTGTCTGGAAAAAAACGGGCACAATTGGAAGAGATACATAACGTGGTAGGGACGCCATGAAAAAAATCGCTATCTACTGTCTTGCCATCTTGCTGAGTTTTAACGGCAATGTACTTGCGGCACAGTCTCCTTTGACGGACGAACGAGTCATTCATCTTTTAAACCGCATAACATTTGGTGCCAGACCCGGCGATATAGAGCACGTCAAAGCAGTTGGTCTCCAGGGCTACATCGAAGAGCAGCTCAATCCTAATAGGATTCCTGAGTCCCCTTACGTACAATCGGTGTCTGCCTCATCACCAACCAACGGACAAAACTCCGAGTCATTGATTGCAGAGTACAGGCAAAACCAGAAGGCAGTGCAGGAAGCAAAGAAAGCAGCCGGAGGAGATAAAGCCGAAATACCGGCAAACGTGAAGGGATTCTTTAAAAGTTTCGGTCAAGCCTACGCTACCGAGAAACTTGTGAAAGCAATCGAGAGCCCTCGTCAATTACAGGAAGTGATGACGGAGTTTTGGTACAACCATTTCAATGTCTGTATGACTAAAGGTTTAGATCGCGTTTTAGTTGAGCCATACGAGCGTGATGCAATTCGTCCCTATGCACTGGGCAGATTCAGAGAATTGCTCGGTGCGACTTGCCACCACCCTGCCATGCTTTTCTATCTCGACAATTGGCAAAATACCGATCCAAAAAGCCCTGGAGCTCGCGGCCAATTTACGGGTATCAATGAAAACTACGCTCGCGAATTGATGGAACTGCACACTCTTGGTGTTGATGGCGGATACACGCAAAGAGATGTCCAGGAGTTAGCCCGCGTTCTAACCGGACTTGGTCTAGGCAATGGTAGAAATCCGCGCCTTGAAAGAGTAGATAATTACGGCGCTTATTTTGATCCTAGTCGTCACGACTTCGGCACCAAAACCATTCTTGGCAGACGGATTTCCGGAAGTGGTGAACGAGAAGTTGAAGAAGCGCTCGACATGCTTTCACGGGAACCAGCCACCGCTCATCACCTCAGTTTTCAACTCGCTCAGTACTTTGTAGCCGACGATCCGCCGGCAAGCCTCGTCAATAAGATGGCGGCCCGCTGGCAGCAAACCGATGGTGATATCAAGGCGGTAATGAGAGAACTTCTTTACAGTCCTGAATTTTGGGCAGCCAAAAACGACAATTCGAAGTACAAAACACCGCTGCGTTATGTTGTCTCGACT
This sequence comes from Actinomycetota bacterium, assembly GCA_903970355.1. Classification (GTDB taxonomy): domain Bacteria; phylum Cyanobacteriota; class Vampirovibrionia; order Obscuribacterales; family Obscuribacteraceae; genus CAJCIF01. The sequence continues at coordinate 1,374 of CAJCIF010000307.1, read as the reverse complement.
CTGCGAGCATCAGATGCTCATCCGCGAGAATATCGTGCCGTCAACCAGTTTTTGAAATTACAAGGTGAGCCCTTGTATGGCTGTCTGACACCAGATGGTTACAAGAATACCAAGTCCGCATGGCTCAACCCTGATGCACTTTTATATCGAATCAACTTTGCCACTGCATTTGGTGCCGGGCGTCTGGAAGATCTCATGCCGCAAGCACCAGAGTATCGAAGACTCGGTTACACAATTAGTGGCAGTAAATTTAAAACTCACACCGTAGCTGTCATAGCGAAGACACCAGACGAACTAAAATCTTCAGCAATTTTAGGCAGCCCCGATTTCATGCGCTATTAGGAGAATTGCCATGGACCGCAGAGAATTTTTAAAACTATCAGCAATGACTTCCCTGGGCTTTTTGGTGCCAGGAACGAGAGGTTTTGCTTTCAGCAACGGCGTTGATGATCCGTGGTCAAAGAAGTTGATCATCGTTCTTTTACGTGGCGGTATGGATGGGCTTAACGTGGTAGCTCCCTACGGAGACCGCCGATACTACGATTTGCGCCCCAATATTGCTTTGCAGAAATCGGAAGTATTGGATCTCGACGGACATTTCGGCATACATCCTTCGCTTCAACCATTGCTTCCAATCTTTCAAAATAAAAACCTCGCATTTGTGCATGCCAGCGGTTCACCTGATGCAACCAGATCACATTTTGATGCACAAGACTACATGGAATCAGGCACACCGGGAAACAAAAGTGCAAGCTCAGGCTGGATGAATAGGCTAATTACCGAACTGCCGAAGAAAGAAGGTTCCGCTGTCCAAGCTGTCAGTTATGGACCAGTGTTGCCGAGAATTTTTTCCGGGCCGGCTACCGTTGCCACCATAGCTAATGCTAGTGGCGTACGAAAGAGCGTGTTGGACAGACCTGCCATAGCGAATGTCTTTGATGATCTCTATAACGATCCTAATGACGAACTCTCCAAAGTTTATGCAGAAGGAATGGCTGCGCACAAAGAAATAAACATGGCCATCAACACACCCGACCAAACAATGGATAGAGAGCAACAAATTGCCAACAAAGGAGCACCGCTTCCTGGCAATAACGCCCAATTCGGAAAACAAGTTGCGGCACTCTTCCGAAAAGAACCTTCGCTGCAAGTTGCCTTCATGGATTTTGGCGGCTGGGATACGCACGTCAACGAGGGTACCGGCAAAGGGCAATTAGCAAACCACCTCACCCCTCTTGCCAGTGGTCTTGCCGACATGGTTGCCGGCCTTGGTCCCATGTTCAAAGACACTTGCATAGTTGTCATGTCGGAATTCGGTAGAACTGCCAAAGAAAACGGCAACCGGGGGACAGATCACGGGCACGGTAATGTCAT